>JAHECH010000090.1 GCA_024641835.1 Deltaproteobacteria bacterium | reverse complement strand
CATGCCCTCCTGGGGTCCTCGCCGGATCGTCGGAGAGAATGGCAAAGTGAGGGCCGTTGAGTTGGTGACATGTACCTCTGTATTCGATGAGAAGGGAGCCTTTTGCCCGGCCTTTGGAGATTCAAAAGAGATCGTTGAGGCTGACCAGGTGATTCTCGCCATTGGGCAGGCAGCCGATCTCTCTTTCCTCTCAGGCGACGGCGAAGTGAGATGTGAGAGAGGTCTCGTCGTAGCGGATCCCAAAACCCAGGAAACGAGCATGCCTGGTCTCTTTGCCGGCGGTGACGTGGGCAGAGGACCCAGTGCGATCATTGATGCAATAGCAGCGGGGAGAAGAGCGGCAAATTCCATCGACAAGTTTCTGGGTGGCGACGGTGTCATAGAGGAGACCTTGGCCGAAAAGCCTGACACAGGGTCGTATACCGGGCAAAGGGAAAGAGGATTCGCGGACCTCGTAAGAACTCAGATGCCCACCCTTCCGCTTTCAGAAAGGCACGCAGGATTTCAAGAGGTTGAACTGTGCGTTGCCGATGACCAGGCTGTGAGCGAGGCCCAACGTTGTCTCCAGTGTGATCTTGAAATAAGGATGATCAAGGCTGCCAGAGGTAGGTAGTTTTCACATCTGACCATATTTGCTCATGAACGAAAGAGGCCTCTCCCCATCGGAAGTGGCCTCTGCACTCCATGTTTGTCCTCAGCCCGGATTCCTGAATAAAGTATACCCCCTTGCAAGATAGGCTATTTGCCCTTACTTTGACTTAGGTCAAGGGTTTTTTCTTGCATGAGTTAGGGTATTGAGCGATGGAACAGAAGAGTCTCCAGAGACCCAATGTGGATTTTATCCAGTGTGACAGATCGTTTCAGCGCGAGGTGAACGAACTGAGCGGTGAAAATGTTGGACTTTGCTTTCACTGCCGAACCTGCGCTGGAGGCTGTCCATACATTGAAGCCATGGATTATTCTCCTCATGGTGTGCTTCGTTTGGCGCAACTCGGCCTCCGCAAGGAAGCGTTGGAATCTTCGACCATATGGGTCTGCGTTGCATGCCATACGTGCTCCATCCAGTGCCCCATGGCGATCGATATCGCTGCGATCATGGACGCGTTGCGCCATATGGCGATAACTGAAGGCGCGAAGATCGCTGAACCTAATATCTTGGAATTCCATAAAGAGGTGCTCAATTCCATAGAGCGCTACGGAAGGACACATAAGCTGGAAATCATGTTGCGCTATAAGCTCCGCATGCGTCAATGGTTTCAGGACATGGACATCGGCCTCAAGATGCTTGCCAAGCGCAAACTGGACCTGATGCCATCGCGAGTGAAAGAGATCGAAGAAATGCGCGATCTTTTCGCTTCGCCTGGAAAGGGTGTTGGAAATGGTTGAAAACAGAAGAATAGAATTCTCTTATTTCCCAGGATGCTCCATGGCGACCTCAGCCAAAGAAAGCAACCTTTCGTTGATGGAGGTTGCTGGTCGGCTTGGACTCAAGCTTATCGAGCTCGAAGACTGGAATTGTTGCGGTTCCTCTTCTGCCCACAGCCTGGATCAGGAATTGGCTTTTCATCTCGCCTCACGGAACTTGTCCCTCGCCCATCCAGATAGGCCTCTCATGGTCATGTGTCCTACCTGTCTCCACCGCCACCAACTGGCGCACAAGCGAATCAAGGAAGACCCGGAATTTCGTGCTCAAGAGGAAAAGCGCTGGGGCCGGTCAATCAACCCTGAATTGAAAATCTTTCACTTCTTTGAAGTGCTGAGCAATGTCGAATCGTCTCGCCTGGAAAAAGCCATTGTTCAGAAGTTGAATGGCCTCAAGTTCGTGCCTTATTATGGCTGCATGCTGGCTCGTCCCCCGGCTCTTCGCAAAGAGAGAAACTACCACCAGCTCATGGAAAAAATCCTGTCAGGTTTCGGCGCCGAAGCACTGCCTTGGGCTTATTCGGCGCGATGCTGCGGCACTTTCCTTGCTGCCGCGAGACCTGATGTCGCAACGCCTCTTGTCAATAGAATCAATGAGGGAGCTAGAAAGGCGGGTGCCGAATGCATTATTACGGCATGTGCCATGTGCCAGCTTAATCTCGAGATTCGCTGCAACCTGGATACAAAGGTGCCGATCCTGCATCTCTCCGAGATCCTCGCCCTTGCCCTTGGCGCTGAGAACCACAGCGGTTGGTTCAAACGCCATCTGGTCGATCCCCGGCCTGTCCTGAAATCCAGAGGCCTTTTCGGTTAAGGCAGCATACGCATCACAGACGGATTGCTTTTCCGAGAATTGAGAATGCCTCCGAGGGGCTCCGTACTCCGTCTTTGAGCAAGAGGATAGGAGGGATTTCTTCAGGAGAAGCCTAGCCGCGGATTTTGAGAATTTCGAGAGAAACAGATTCAGTACCAAAGGGAGCGATTTGGCACGTCTGATCTGGCGCCCAGTCCATGTCCGGCCAGGTCACTTCCTTGGGATTCTTGTAGTATGCCCCATGAGCGCAGGGCCGGCAAAGCGTCATCCCATCGATCACCACTTCCCGCTTATCCCGAACTACCTGGCCACAAATGGCACAGGTGGCCTTGCTCAGCGATGGGCCGGGGAGATCAAATTCGCTGATAGGGACTTCTACTTTTTGAACCTTGAAGAGGATGCTGTCGGGCATTCGCTGGTAGGCAATGAATTGCTGCTGAACTTTTCCGAAAATCTCCGGAGCATAAACGTGATCAAGATCTCGGGCTTCCTCTGTTGAAAGAATGCGGTAAGCCTGATCCGTTTCCAGATTGATAAAGGTAGCGGCCATGATGCCGTAGTCCATAAATTTGAGTGAGCGTCGGCCCAATTTGACGCCGGTCACATGGGCAACAGCATCCGCGGTGCACCGATCCATTTCTACATAGACGAGGAGGTTTTTTATCTGGTTTGGTAGAGTCGGGTCATCCAGACCGATCAACCGGCAGCCAAGCATAGCCATCCGCACTCCCACGACCTGGCCAGGACAGAGATGACCGTGAGCTTGCGCCGAAGAAATCAACAGTTCCCGAAAAGGTTTCATAGGGATTCCTTCAAAATAGGCTAGAAGAGATATCAGGTTGTAGCCCTGCCGGTACTTATGTTATTCTTAACATAACGCATTTGAGATGACAATGGGCAATCGTAAGGGTGGGCTGTTCTGCGTAAAGAGGCCTTGATCGGCAAGGCTCATTCCTATGATCATAAGAGAATTCAGTCGAGGAAGTATTCGTTATGAAGAGTTACGACTTCATCATGAAAGGCGTGAGCCTAGTCATTCCCGAGGTCGACAGCCCCCAGGCTGTTGGAGAAGGGCTATCCCATATGGCTTTTCAGTCATCAAACTTCTCTCTTGACGTAAGCTCCTAATTTTGCTATAAAATTACTGTATCTCCTGCTATTTAGCTTCTTTCTTCCCAAGCCGCAAGGAGAACAGGGAAAAAGGAGAATGCCTGAGATGACGCGTCCCATGACGCGTCCCAATCGGTTTGACGCAAAGAGGCACCCCTGGAGGAATCCATGAAGAAAGTCATCGAATTTGTAAAAAAATTGCAATCTGATAACCGATTCGGCTCATTTGATGAAGCAGCCATCAAACAAGCCGTGATCCTAAAGATCCTCTCCCTCTTGGATTGGGATCCATTTGACGTGGATGAAGTACAACCTGAATACACGGTGGACGGGGCCAGGGTTGATTTCTTGCTCAGACACAACAATGCCGACAGGATATTTGTATTCGTGAAGAAAGGGGATGATCTTTCAAAACATCAGGGGGAAACGCTGACCACTGCGGTGCAGGGAAATGTCAAAATGGCTCTTCTCACCGACGGTCTCTCCTGGTGGTTCTTTCTTCCTCTGCATCAGGGAAGCGCAGATGAAAAGAAGTTTCTCGTTTTGGACATGAATGCGCAAAAGGCGGAAGACGTTGCAGAAAAGCTGTGCGACTTTCTATCCAAGGATAGCGTAATTTCAGGAAAAGCACAGAAGGCAGCCGAAGACATTTATAATACCCGCCAGAAGGCGTTCATGGTGAAAGAAAACCTCCCTAAAGCATGGGACATGATCATGAAAGAGCCGAAGAGGTGGCTCTTTGATGTTCTTGCGGAGGTGACCAAGCAGATTTGTGGTCACAAGCCTGACAGGACAACAGTGGAAGAGTTCATCAATTCCAGGACGGATTTGAAAGCCAGGGTTTCCACTATGCTGAAACCCAAGCCTCCTGTCATGCCACCCAAAAGCAAGGCAGCGGCTCAAAGGGAAGACTACGCATCGAAGTCAATCAAAGCTTTCGCATTCAAGGGGAAGCACTATGATGTGAAATCATGGAAAGCGATGCTCGTCAGAATCTGCGAAACTATTTTCCCACAGCACAGAGACGATTTGGAGGTTTTGTTTACCTTATCAGGAAAAGACAAAGGGTATTTCAGCAAGAATCCGTATGAATTCCTGAACTGTGAGAAAATCTCAGGCACAAACATCTATCTTGACGTGGGATTGAATGCAAAAGAGGTTGTAGATCTCGCCTATAAACTTATATTGTTGTTCGGGTACAAAGAGAGCGATCTCGTTCTGGAGGTCAAGTGAGGGAGATTGGAAGAAAGCCAAAAAGACCTACCCGAAGGATGTGCCGATGACATTCCTTCCGGGAGCGTTTGAGCGAGTCCAAGGACCATTTGAACATGAAATTCTGGCCTGTTCCTGAAAGCTATTCAAGGAGTCTTCCAGAAAGCGGCAATCCTGGATCTTTCTGGGAGAACCGCGAGGACAGACATCACTGCGGTGTGGATATCTATGCACCAAAAGGGAGCGCGGTTCGCACAGTAGAAGGAGGGGAAGTGATGGATGTGGGTCAATTCACATCGCCAGAAATACTGCCCTACTGGAACAGGACTTACTACATCCTCATCAAACATCATGATGGAATCGTGAGTAGATATGCCGAACTGGAAAAAGTGCATGTCAAGATAGGGGACAAAGTCCGGGCAGGTCAGGCGATTGCTCAGGTCGGTTCTGTATTGAATCCAGAGAAAATCACGGACGCATCTCCGCCCTACATCCGGCGTTTGAGGGAGAATGGAAATCAGAGCATGTTGCATTTCGAGATCTACAAGGGAATGCCCACCACCGCCGAGGATTATCTTGGCGGTAACAGCTTCCAAAGCGAAAAGCCTGAAAGTCTCCTGGACGCAACGCCTTATTTGAAAGAGACGATGCTGTAAACACATGTGCGAAAGGTGTTTCTTCAACTTCATCCTTTCCTAAGAATACGGGGGAATTCATGATCATAGGCAGCAACAAAAAAGACCAGGGCTCTCTAGCCCCGGTCTTTTTGCGAAGGCCGATCAACTACTTCCCTTTGGAAACCATATACTTTAGGAGGTCAACGATTCTATTCGAGTATCCCCACTCATTATCATACCAGGCTATAATCTTGAAAAATCTCTTCTCTCCCTTCAGGTTATTCTGGAGGGTTGCCGGAGAGTCATAAATCGAAGAATTCCTGTCGTGAATGAAATCCGTGGAGACGAGTTCTTCTGCTGAGTATTCGAGGATGCCTTTCAGATATGTCTCAGATGCCTTCTTCATCAGGTCATCGATCTCCTCGATTGAGGTATCTTTGGCTGAACGGAAGGTTAAGTCCACAGCAGACACGTCGGGCGTGGGCACTCGAAAAGACATGCCGGTCAGTTTTCCTTTAACGGCGGGCAGGACTTCCCCTACGGCCTTTGCTGCGCCGGTAGTGGACGGAATAATGTTCACTGCGGCAGCTCTTCCACCCCGCCAGTCTTTCTTTGAAGGGCCATCGACTGTCTTCTGAGTGGCCGTATATGAGTGAATGGTGGTCATAAGACCCGTTTCAATGCCAATGCCTTCCTTGAGGAGAATGTGAACCAGAGGTGCAAGACAGTTGGTGGTACAGGAGGCGTTCGAAACAACGTTATGAACCTTGGGATCATACTCCTGTTCATTTACGCCGATCACAAACGTTTTCACATTTCCTTTCCCTGGTGCTGTGATGATCACCTTCTTAGCGCCTGCCTGGAGATGTAGCTTTGCCTTCTCAGCATCGGTGAATAGGCCGGTAGCTTCAAGCACATACTCCACACCCAATTTCTTCCACGGAAGTTGATCCGGGGACTTCGTTGCAGCGATGCAGAGAATCTTGTGGCCGTTGACGGCCAGGACATCGTCTTCTTTTAAGGAAGGATCGGTCTTCTCGGTACGAAGGGTTCCGTTGAGTCGGCCGTGAACCGAGTCGTACTTCAATTGATAGGCAAAGTACTTGGCATCCGTGCTCACATCTACCACAGCGACCACGTCAAAAACCTTTCCCACAAGCCCTTGTTCCAGCATGGCATTAAACGCAAGCCTACCAATTCTTCCAAACCCGTTGATTGCAACTTTCGCAGCCATCATACCCTCCTGTCATGAACAAATCAGACTTTTACCGCTCCTAGGAGCACAACCCTCCTTCGTTTATCCCTTCCCTTTTCGAAAAGCAAGCAAGTGAATGAGGGATTGCCTTATGTGAAAAAAGTATAAGGATATTCGAAAATTTTTCAACATTGGAGTTTTCCTCACTTTTGGCTGCGCGGAGATGAGTGAACAGGCTGGTGCTTAAATCCGATTCCTGCGGTGTGATGTATCGATAGGCTAGTTGAGGGGGTGGAGCATGTTACCCCAACAGGAGGTGTGCTACGGATTCCTAGTACCGCCGTTGCGGGAGGAGACCGAAAGCGCACCTCCACACGCTTTTGCTAAATTTTACGCCGTGCTAACCGCCTGACAAGAGATAATTCAATCCAATCGCGAACCTTCCTCTCTAATGCATCGTATTTATCGTGTTTACTATCTTCGAAGCAGGGGCGAGGGGTTCTTTCAAGTCTACAAGGAAGTCACCTCCATCTGTGGGTGATTATCCTACAAAATTTTCGGTTTGCGTGTGCTCGATTACGAAGAGGTGAGTGGGCTTGACTTGACACAACATGATGAAACGGCCTATACGACCCAGTAGGCACTATTTGAGACCAAAGCTGGGGAGGGGTACAAGATGAAGAAAGTGGAAGCAATTATCAAACCCTTTAAGCTCGACAGCGTCAAGGAGGGCCTCACTGCACTGGGAGTTAAAGGACTGACCATCACCGAGGTGAAGGGATTCGGCCGGCAGCGAGGCCACCGAGAAGTTTACCGGGGTGCTGAGTACCAGGTGGACTTCGTGGCGAAGACCAAAATCGAGGTAGTGATGGAAGATGAACTGGTGCCTGAGGCGATCAAAGTGATTCTGGACAAGGCAAGAACTGGACAGATTGGGGATGGAAAAATCTTCATCCTTCCGGTGGAAAATGCCATTCGAATCAGAACCGGAGAAACCGGGAAAGATGCTATCTAGACAGAAGGCTGGCATTCTCCCTCTTGCGAGAAATGCGGGGAAAAACGCTTTTTTTCAAATAGCAGTCGGCCCACCGGGCACGTTCCGGCGTAGCTCATCCAGCCAGACAGTGGCCTCGGAATCGCTTGGAGCTCTCCAGTCGCCTCGTGGCGATAGGGACCCGCCGGAGCCCACTTTGGGTGCATTCGGGAGAGCGGATCGCTTAAACTGGCTGATCTTGAAGAAGCGGTACAGGAAAATTTTGAGCCACTTCTTAATGGTTGCTAGATCGTACTCGTTCCGTTTCTGATCGGGTATTAAGTCCGGCCAAATTCCCCGTGTCTTATCGCTCCATGCATGAAGGCAGAGGAACGCTACCTTGCTCGGACGGAAGCCGAACCGGGTTATGTAGTACAGGTTAAAATCCTGAAGTTCATAAGGCCCCACCTCAGCCTCAGTACTCTGAACAGGCCGGTCCCTTTCACCTTTTTCATCGGGGACAAGTTCAGGCGATATCTCCGTGTCGAGGATCGCTTGAAGGATAGATGCGGTCTCTGGGTCGAACTGATTTGTCTTGATAACCCAATGGATCAGGTACTGGATCAAAGTTTTTGGCACCGAACCATTCACGTTATAATGCGACATTTGATCGCCGACGCCGTAGGTTGTCCAGCCTAGGGCAAGCTCGCTCAGGTCTCCAGTGCCGACAACAATGGCCTGGTGAAAATTAGCCAGCCGGAATAAATGGGAAGTGCGCTCGCCAGCCTGAACGTTCTCGAAGGTGATGTCATACACATTCTTGCCTTCGCCGTAAGGATGCCCGATATCTCGCAGCATTTGCATGCACGAAGGTCGAATGTCCAATTCCCGAGCGGTGATGCCCAGGGCGTTCATGAGCCTATGAGCATTTCGTTTTGTAGCCTTACTGGTGGCGAATCCGGGCATAGTGAATCCGAGGATGTTCTTTCGCGGCAGGCCCAGCCGCTCCATCGTTTTGGCACATACAATCAGCGCTTGGGTCGAATCGAGTCCGCCAGACACCCCAATGACAACTCGCTCGATCCCAGTGGCTTCCAGGCGCTTCATCAAGCCGTGGACCTGGATATTATAAACTTCATAACAGCGCTCATCACGCACCGAAGGCTCGCTAGGCACGTAAGGGAAGCGCTCTACCTTGCGCATCAGTGGTAGGTCGCCCTGAGGGATCTGGAAATGGAAGCGAATGTGGCGGAACATTCTCAGCCGGTCACGCGAGTCGCCGATGGAGTCGTTGAAACTGGTCATTCGCATACGATCCTGCAAGAGCCTTTGCAGATCCACATCCGTGACAATGACCTGCTCCTCATCTGAGAAGCGTTCAGATTCAGCCAAGAGATCATTGTTTTCATAGATTACGGCATAGCCGTCCCAAGCCAAGTCTGTAGTGGACTCTCCAGGGCCCGCAGCTGAGTACAGATATGCTGCGATGCACTTGGCTGACTGGGATGCGCAAAGGAGTCTCCGATAGTCTGTTTTTCCAACCGTGATATTGCTAGCGGATAGATTCGCCAGTACCGTTGCCCCGGCAAGGGCCCCGTAAGTGCTCGGGGGAATGGGTGCCCAGATGTCCTCGCACAGCTCTACGTGCAGGAGAAAGCCTTCCATATTCGCTGCGTGGAAGACGAGATCATTGCCGAAGGGCACAGGCTCGTCGAGGAATGGCACTTCTCGACTTATGATGTCACGGGCAGCCGAAAACTGTCGTTTTTCGTAAAATTCCCGGTAGTTCGGGAGATAGGTCTTGGGAACGATTCCGAGCACCTGCCCGCGATAGATAACTACTGCACAGTTGAAGAGCCTGCCCTCGAACCGAAGGGGTGCGCCTACAATCAGAACGGGAGATAGCTCATGACTTTCCTTCACAAGGAGAGCTAGGGCTGATTTTGTAGCGTCCAGCAGGGCATCTTGATGGAAGAGGTCTTCGTTTGAGTATGCAGAGATTCCAAGCTCCGGAAAGAGAGCCACTGCCGCGTGCATGGTTGAGGCGCGATGGGCCAGCCTCAGAGTGCCATCCATATTGTATCCAGGGTCGGATACTCTTAACAAAGGAAGACAGACAGCAGCCCTGATGAACCCGTGGGAGTAAATCGAGTGGAATTGAGAGACCATACAAACCTCGTTCGCATCTTTCACATAAGATCATGCCTACATCGAGTGTTTGCGCCGATTGACCGCCTCTTGCCCATAATATCGCTTTTGCCGAATCACAGATTACCCAAATACGGCATACTTATCATACATCTCCAGGCTCGGCTTGGAAACTGCAATTTGAGGCGTCTCATAGGTTATGAACCCTTCTTGGGGTTTAACACGCTTAAATCACATGGTATTTCCATTGCAATCGTTTACATCCTTCACAAATGCCAGCCACGTCGGTAATCCCCGGGCTGAGATCCAGTCATCTTGATTTTCCGCTGCAATCACTCGAAGAGGAGAGGCGTGCTCCTTGATTCATCCAAAGAGGATCCTTTGCGCATTGCTGTAAAGGATAGCCTGAATGGTAGCATCTTTTAAAGGTAGGGATTTTATCGCTTCGGCATTTTCCCTTATGCCCGTTGGCATGGTGGGCCAATCAGACCCAAAGATAACCTTGTGGGCTAGCTTCTCAAGTTCCGGAAAATACTTAAGTAGGTTTTTCGGAGGGAGGCCCGTGATATCCAGGTAGACATTTTCATGAAGGCGGGCAAGGCCGAAGCAAACATCGTACCAGAACCCTCTTCCGCTATGGGCCATGACGATCTTAAGCCCTGGGAAATCCACTGCCACATCGTCCAGATGAATGGGATCGCAGTATTTGAGGCGTGTGCCTTTGAATATGGAAGTGCCGATATGAAAGATCACAGGGACTTTGAGTTCCTGGGCCTTTGCGTAAAGTGGATAGAGTTGTCGATCGTTAGGATAAAAGAACTGGTAGGAAGGGTGAAGCTTCAGGCCTCTGGCGCCAACCTCTTTTACGGCAGTCTCCAG
>JAHECH010000089.1 GCA_024641835.1 Deltaproteobacteria bacterium | reverse complement strand
GCACGCCTCGTTGTGCTCTTGGCAAATCGGCTTCTCTTTACCGTAGCTGATGGTGTTCATTCTGTCTGCTGAAATTCCCAGAGCATTTAGGTATTTCTCAGCAGATTTGGCTCTTCTTTCACCAAGAGCCATGTTGTACTCCGCCGTTCCTCTCTCATCGCAGTTGCCTTCAATCCTCACCTTGAACGAAGCGTTCGCTCGGAGGAACTCAGCCTTTTTCTCCAGGACGGCCTTCGCTTCCGGCTTTATGTCCGATTTATCGAAGTCAAAGTAAATGCCGGTGGACTCAAAAATCTCGATGGCTCTCTTGAGCGTTGCCTCCTCCACTGGTTTTGTGCTTGGCGCGGCTGGTGCGGTTGGCTGTGCTGGAGCCGGAGTCGGTGTTGGCTGAACAGCTTTCACCGGCTCTTCCACTTTCCCAACTTTCTTGGCGCACGAAGTCACCATAAACAGGGATACGCAAGCAAATGCGACTACCGACAAAACGATCATCATCTTTTTCATCTCTTTCATACCTCCTCGAGTCCCTAATTAGTTTACCTAAAACCCTTAACGTTCTCTACTGTGCGCTTTAAATCGGGTACGGTACCATCTTATTTTCACGATTGCAACATTTTCAATACTTTTTTTGCTTTTTTCTTCCCTCTCCAAATATTTTTTTCACCGGCCAGGCTGCCACCCAAATTATGAATAGTTACGAAATGTTATCGCCTTCACACCTTCTTTCCCTCATGAAAGTGTGACCAGGAAGGCCAAAAATCCCTAAATGATACGGTCCTCGATTTACACCGATGCCTTTATTCAAGACTAGGGAGACCATGAAGGAGAAGCCTGCTCACCCTTCATCATAGTAATTCTCTTCTGATTCATGCCATTGGCCATCATCAGGTAGATATGGTAGCTCCCATCTCTGTTCGAGCTGAACACGAAGTAGCGGCCGTTGCTATACCAGCACGGGTCCTCGTTGTTGCCTTGGCCCTCCGTCAGCTTCCTGAGTCCGCTTCCATCAGGGTTGATGGCATAGATGTTGAAACCATCTTCATCCATACTCGCGTAGGCGATTTGATTCAAGCTGGACCAGGAGGGAGAAGTGTTGTATCTGCCTTCAAACGTAATCCTTTCGTCCCTCCCACCCTGGAGGTCCTTCACATAGATCTGTGGAGACCCGGATTTGTTCGAAACATAGGCTATTCTTGATCCATCCGGTGAAAAGGTGGGAGTGACATTGATGCCCCAATGATTGGTCAGTCTCTTGATAATGCGGCCATTGAAGTCGATTGTGTAGATGTCAATGTCGTCCCCTTCAGTGAGGGTGAGGGCGATATATCTTCCATCCGGAGGAAAAGCTGCACCTATGTTGAGGCCTCTCCTTCCCGATATTCTCGTGGTTTTGCCGGTGGCCATATCCCGCATGTAAAGCATCGGCCCCTGCCCTTCTTTGAAGGAGTTGTAGAACAGCTTGTCCCCCTGAGGCGACCACCTGGGGAAGAGACAAATGCTTTTATCGTAGGTGATCTGCTGGACATTGTAACCATCGTAGTCAGCAACATAGATTTCTTTGTAACCCGTCGCACTCCCCACAAAAGCTATCTTGGAGAGAAACATGCCCTTTTGGCCTGTCAAAAGATAAATGATGTCGTTTCCAATCCGGTGCATGAGAGTCCTCTGTTCATCCACCCTTCCAAGGATTCGTTTCCCGAGGATCTGCTGACCTCTGAATACATCGAACAGCCGGACTTCCACTTCTATGCTTTGGCCGATGCAGGTGTAGGAGCCTTTCAGGAGTAAATCAGCTCCGATCACGCTCCAGTCCTTGAACCGGATCTCGTCGGCGGTAAGGGATGCATTGTTCGTATCCAGGAAAGCTGATTTGTCCATGGGCTCGAAATACCCGCTAAAGTCGAGATCACTCGATATCACACCCGGCAGGAGTGCTTTCAATTCAGGTTGATTCATTTGTCGGGAGAGATCGATGAAGTCAGGAATAGCGATTTTCAGTTTTTGAATGGACGGAGCGTTGATATCAATGTAAATCCTCCCGAAGCCCGTTCCAGGTACGAGCGTCACGACAAGACATAGAACGAGTGATATGAGAACTCTACTAATCTCCTTTGAGATCTTTGAGGTTGAAGTTAATCTCAAACTCATCATAGCTCCTGTTGTAACCTTCCGGAAAAGGAGGTAAAGGATTTGAACGTTCAACCGCTTTCATCACCGTATCATCGAACAAAGGGCTTGCCGATCGCTTTTCAAATTTCGTCTGCGTAACCGAACCGTCACTTTTCACGGTAAGCACTACGATCGCTTCCAAGTCCTTTTTGCTCTCCATAGCGGCTGGGTAGGCCCAGTTGCTCTTGATCAGGTTCTCCACCTCCATCAGGTAGATCTGCATGGCTGTGCCCGGAATCCCGCCGCCTGCCTTTGCGGCGTCTTCGGGTCCCGGCCCCTTAGCAGCCTGTTCTTCATTGACCCGCTGCTCCACTTTCGAAAGGGCCTCCTCAAGGTGTTCCTCTGCTTTTACCTTTCTCTCTATCTTGGAAATCGCCTTGTCAATGAGCCCAGAGGGAGAGACTTCGGGTTTCTTGGCAGGCGGCACGTCCTCTTCAGCAGTCTTCTTGGCAATGACAAGAGGTTTTTCCTGCTTCCTTGTCTCCCCTTCGATTCGCCTGGCCTTTGTCTCCTTAGGTATCGCCGCATTGACTTCACCTTTTTGTTTTGCGCTCGCAGTTTTACGGGCAGGCCCACCGCCAGGCATTTCCACGAGGTCCACCTCGTATACAACGCTGCCCAAGGACATCCGCGAAGAAAAAGACTCAGGCACGAGGAACAGAGTTAAAAAGAGGGCCAAGTGAAAGAGT
This sequence comes from Deltaproteobacteria bacterium, assembly GCA_024641835.1. Taxonomy (GTDB): domain Bacteria; phylum Desulfobacterota; class DSM-4660; order Desulfatiglandales; family HGW-15; genus JAHECH01. The sequence goes on along the minus strand of JAHECH010000089.1, from coordinate 7,536 downwards.
ACCGAAACAATCACCATGGGGCTCCATTTTATCTCAAGTTTGTGTTCGCTGGTCCTTGAGGTTTTCATGTTCCTTCACCCTCATCGGCCGCTCAGCATCTCTCTCCCGTCAGTCCATCGGCTCCGTGACCATGCCGAGCTTGGTAACCCCTGCTCTTTTGACCTCCGCCATCACTTTCACAACAAACCCATAGGCGATTTCTTTATCCGCTTTCAGAAGCACCTCTTTTTCTTTTCGATACTTGAAAATGGTCTCTATCTTCGTTCCCAGGTCCTCAAGCTTGACCGAGTGATTTTCCAAGAATATCTCTCCCTTCTTGGTCACTGAAAGGACTAAAGGATCTTCCTGAGTCTTGATGCTCTTCGTCTTGGTCTGCGGGAGATTGACCTCCACACCCTCCATCATCATGGGCGCAGTCACCATAAAGATAATCAACAAAACGAGCATCACGTCCACCAGAGGTGTGACGTTGATATCCGACATGAGCCTTCTTCCATCGCTTGTGCCGACCATTGCTTGACCCTTCGCTCCGATTCTCCTTGAAAATCTCTATTCCTCTTTGGAACTGACGCTCTTTTTTACCATCTGTCTTTCCACCAGACTCAGAAAATCAGCAGAGAAAAGATCCATCTCATTCCTGAGAACCGAGAGCTTGCTGCTGAAATAGTTGTATGCCACCACAGCCGGGATGGCTGCCGCCAGCCCCGCTGCTGTCGCTATGAGCGCTTCCGATATTCCAGGGGCAACCACGGCGAGATTGGCCGCTCCCCTCAGGCCAATACCCCTGAAAGATTCCATAATCCCCCAGACAGTCCCAAATAAGCCGATGAAGGGGGTCGTGTTTCCCGTGGTGGCGAGAAAAGAAATGGCTTTTTCCAAGGTATTGGTCTGATCGAGAGCCGTCTTTTTCAAAGTTCGTTCCACCACGTCCAGCACGGGCATCATGGGTGCACCGCCATTCTTCGTTCCCATCGGATTCTGTATCTTTCCAAGCCTCATGATTTCAGAATATGCAGCCCGAAAGAGCTGAGCAACAGGGCTAAAGGAGTACTGATCGCTGTCGCCGTATATTTTATTTAGAGCGGTGCTGTCCCAGAAAAGTTCCAGGAATAGGCCGTTCTCATTCCTCGCCCGGCGAAAAAGTCGCCATTTCGTGAATATAATAGTCCATGAGATAATCGAAAAGAGGCAGAGAATGAAGAGTACGAGTTTGACCACCGGGCCTGCATGGATAACCATCTGGATGATGTCACTCCCAAAAGCCCCACTCACTTGAATCTGCCCTGGAAGAAAAACGATATTCTCAAACATCGTCATGATGTTGCCCTTTCATGGCATATTTCGCACGGATAAATGGAATCACCCAACCTTCGCGGAGTGGCTTTGCAAACCATCCCTGTCTCTCGAGGATTGTTTTTTCATGACTCATCGAACACCTGTACCACACTCTTATAGTCGATTCAGTTCATCGTGCAAGAATTATTTCTCTCTTGGGAAAATCCCTCAAAACGCCATTGCGAGTCGCCTGACGTCGTCGAGAGACTCGCAATGACTGATTGAAACCTTCCCGGGGGCTCCGTTCGTGTTCTCCCCGCCCTTCAGGGAGGTCGTGGTCTCCCCCTTCAGGGAGGTCGTGGTCTCCCCCTTCAGGGAGGTCGTGGTCTCCCCCTTCAGGGAGGAATGATACGCCTATATGGTCCTCCTGCGCGCAATGCGTTCTCTCGACGATCGTTTAAAACCCAATTTTTAAATTATAGCCCACCTTCATTTGAGAAGCAAATCGTGGCCAGTATCGCGTCCAAGAAATTCGTTTATCCATTTCCAGGGCGCAAAGGACTAAGTCAAGATATCTCTTGAATGCGACGCTGACCATTACGGAGCAATCCGGACAAAGCTATTTAAAAAGAATGCGAAAGATCTTGTCATCCGCCTCCACGCATTTCTTCTTAAGGGTTTTGTATTTCTCGAGAAGCTCCTTGCCCTCTTTCGTCAGCTGAGATCCCCGCCTCTTATTCGTTGCCACGATCGTAAGTTTCAAGTAATCTTCTGTGGCCTTGATTTTGCTCCACACTCCCTTATAAGACATCTTCATGATCTTCGCTGTCTTGTTGATGGAGCCCGTCTTTTCGATGTTCTCTAAGATTTGCTGCCGCCCCTCGCCGATGATAATATCCCCGTCCTCGTTGACGATCCACTGTCTTGATCTCAGTCGAAGAGATGACATACCTAACCTCCTCCCGGTGCAGGCCTTTGGCCGCAACCAAACGTCTTCCTCGGCCGATAAGCTGCTTCAGACCCCTTATTAGCCGAGCTCTACCCAAAATTGACCGCTCTTTGCAGGATCGTAGCCACCCAGAGACCTGACTCGTTCTCTAAAACCCTGGGATCGAATGGTTTCGAGCACCGCCTGGATTGCCGGAATCTCAAGAAACGCAGAAGGAAAGATGAGATCATATTGCTCTCTTTCCAGAGGCACGAAGTCGAGGTTCAGCGCTTTGGCTGCCGCATAGATACCCAGACCACAGTCGGCCGCCCCGCTAAGAACATCCACGGCTACGGCCATGTGGGTAAACTCTTCATGATCGTAACCTCTCACCGACTCCGGTTTGATGCCGAGCTCTCCCAGCAGGTAGTCAAAAAGGACACGCGTTCCGGATCCAGCCTGACGATTCACGAAGGTCACATCCTGTCTTGTTAGGTCTTGAACTCCCTTGATTTTCTTGGGGTTCCCTTTCGCGAGAATGAGGCCCTGATCCCTCTGGACCAAGTGGAAGACGCTCACTTTCAGGCCCTTGATATACCTTTTGATATAGGAGATGTTGTATTCTCCCGTCTCTCTGTCGAGGAGATGAGAGCCAGCCATGTGGCATATGCCTTTCCTGAGCGCTGTGAGACCCCCCAGACTACCAACATTGCCCGATGAGATACGAATGTTGTACCCCCTCCGCCTGATCTCGTCTCCCAGCAGGTCAATGGTGATATCATGGCTGCCTATGACGACGACCGTATTATTGATCTCCTCTTCATCCACGAGAAGCTCCGCCTCTACGGCTTCACCCTGGTTTAGCCCTTCGGAGAGGGCTGGAATGCGCATGATTCCTTCCGCCCTTGTCAGTGTGGTGATTGAACCCGCGGCTCTTGGCAGGGGCATGGCAATGGTCTTTTCTCCCACCTTGCCGATGTTGACCCTTAAGAACTCTTCAATCCCCAGCTTCGACGGAATATCCCTTGATGGATAAACCTTGATGGTCTTTGGCTTGGGAGGTCTCAATCCCTGGAGCGTGTGTAGGAGAGGCCCGGCAAATTGCTGGAAAGAGAGGGTAGAAGAAACGGTGTAGCCAGGGTTACCTATCACAGGCTTGTTATCGATGATGCCCAAAATCGTCGGCTTCCCTGGCATCATAGCGACACCATGAACGAGGACTTCTCCCATCCCATCGATGATATTCGCGGTATAATCCTTGGTACCGGCTGAGGAACCTGCGTTGATGATGATCATATGGGCATCTGAATCCACGGCTCTCTTCAATGCCCGCCTGATCTCTTCTTCATAGTCATGAACGATATCATAGACGACCGGAATAGCCTCACACTCTCGAACAAGGGCCGTCAGAATGAGGGAGTTGTACTCCACGATCTGGTTTTTCCCGATCTCGCTTGGATCGGTGATGTCCTTATGGTGAATGAGCTCTGATCCTGTCGGGATGATCACCACCTTCGGTTTTTTCCACACCCTGAGGGTGAAGACGGCGGCGGATACGATGGCGCCAATGTCATAAGGTCTAACTCTGTGGTCTTGAGGTAGCAGCAACTCCGTAGCGACGATATCCTCTCCAACTTTCCTGACGTTTTGCCAGGGATAAGCTGGAGAGCGGATCTCCAGGTGTTCCTCGTCCAATTGATGAAGCTTTTCAACCATGATGACGGCGTTGAAACCCTCTGGCATGGCCTGCCCTGTATTGATCCACCTCGCTTCTCGGTCCACTTTCAGGGTCTTCGGATTCCTCTCTGTTGTTTCATAAGTCTCTTCCGCCCGCACTGCGATTCCATCCATAGCGGCTGAATGATAGGTAGGCGTTGAGATCTTCGCAAAAACGGGCTCTGCTGTCACACGGCCAAGAGAATCCTCTGCAGGGATCTCTTCGACCCCGCTCCTGATTTCGGGGCCGAATCTCGATAGGAATATCTCTCTCGCCTCTTCGACGCTTTTCATCGCAAGATAGACATGCCGTTTCACCTTGATGCTCCTCTTCAGGATCTGAACACCATGACATCCACAATCTGATCCTGATAAAGCCCCTCTGTATTCCTGTCCACCCGGAGTAAGCCATCAGCATCCACCAACGTGGAAATCAATCCTGATTTGCCAAAAAGGGGCTCAGCGATCCATTCTTGGCCCTTCCTGGTGAGTTTGACTCTGATGTAATCGTCTCTTCCGCTCGCTGATTCAATGTTCCTGCTCAAGCGAGCACGTACCACCCCACAGCCTTTTCCGGAGAAACCTCCCTCCCCTGAGAGCCTCTTTAGAAAAGGCGCGAGGAAAACATCTGCCACCACCATGGCGGAAGCTGTGTGGCCCGGCAGACCGAAAACAGCTTGAGCTCCTATTCTGGCGATGATGGTGGGTTTGCCGGGACTGATAGAGATCCCGTGTACCAGCAACTCTGAACCGTCAAAAGACTCTATCACTTTCAGGGTCAGGTCCCTTGTACCAACAGAACTTCCGCCGGAAATCCAAACCGTGTTTGCCCGGTTCAGACCTTTTTCAACCATGGTTTGAAGGTCCTCAAAGTTGTCCCGGCACAGGCCAATAACCTGCGGCTCTGCCCCCTCCTGAATGCAAAAGGCGCTCAGGGTGTAAGTGTTGATATCCCTGACTTGCCCCGGATAAGGTTTCTGATCCACGGGGATGACTTCATCCCCTGTGGAAATGACAGCCACCCTCGGCCTTTTGTGAGCCCATACTTCCTTAAACCCAAGGCCCGCCAGGACACCGACGTCCTGAGGCCGCAGCCTCGCTCCCTTCGGAAGGACAAGAGACCCTTTCTTGAAGTCATCATCAGGCTGAATCACATTTTCCTGCGGAGAAATAGCGCGGCTGACCTCCACCGTTTTCTCGTCCAAAAGTTGAGAGTATTCCACCATCACAACGCCATCCGCCCCCTCAGGCAACATCCCTCCCGTGGAGATTTTGGCTGCCTGCCCTTTATGGATAGCGACGCTCGGGACCTGGCCCATGCCAATCTCTCCCACGACTTCCAGCAAGGCAGGGAGACTCTCGTTTGCACCAAAAGAATCCTTTGCCCTGATGGCATAGCCGTCCACGGTGGATCTCAGAAAACCTGGGAGGTCCTCCGGAGATACAACATCCCTGCTCAGCACGCGGCTGAAAGATTGAGCCAGAGAGACCGTCTCCTCAGCCACAGGCTCAAAACCCTTGATGATTTCTAGGACCTCTTCTGTTGTTTTGACCTTAAAGAACAGCGTCACTATTCCCTCATTCCAGAACTATATCTCACGCTACCAGGTGCAGGGTACAAGGTTGATGGCGAAGAGCTCCTCTTTCGTTGGCTTGGTTTTCCTTGCGCCTTGGGCCTTGGACCCCTCATGTTCTGTTACCTCTGATCTGAGACTTCTGCGGCTCTGGTCTCTGTCCATCGCCCTCTGGTTTTTTTATATCTCAGTCGACATAACGTCGCAATAAAAAAGAAACCCTTTACCAGCCACTTTCATGATCCTCTTTTCACAAAGAAGAACTTGTCTTCCCATCTTCTTGATTGCATAATATTTATCAGTGCAGAGTGTATGGTACAAGATCTAAGGTACAATGTACGAGGTTTATGACTAAAGACTGCTGCCTGCATGGGGTGATATGGGTTTCCCTGCACCTTGAACCCTGAGCCCTAAACCGTTCTAAAACAATACCCCGTATGTACCCGTAGTTATAAAGCCGTGTACTAAGCGGTACTTATGAAGAACTACATCAAGCAGGTATACTGGCTCACTTCTGACGAGGAAGCCAGGTTACGAGAGAAGATGGATCGGTCAAATATCCATTTGAGATCCGCCAAAGGCGTCGTATGCACTCCTCTTGACGAAATCAACAAGATATCGAGCGTCTCACCCGAGGTATGGAGCGCAAATTGCGCCAGACAGGGAGCTTGGTACAGGGCGTCTGAGAAAAATGGCCTTTATCTCATCGTCAGTTCCTTTGAGCTGGAAGATTTGAGGGACAAGAGAGTAGCGAAAATTACGAAGTCTGACTTCAGACCGCCTAGACTTGCTGATTTGGAAGAGAAGAGAGAAATGATTTCCGATCAGGATTTCATCAGGAAGATCCCTCCCGAATGGGGGAACATTTCGGAGACGGAAAAAAGAATCTATCTGAGGTGGGCGAAGAAACTGGGATCAAGTGTGGAGGAATACGATCTCCTTTTTCTTTCTCATACCGCCAACCATGCCAACTTTATGAAGCCCCGATTTTTCGTCAGAGAGAATGAGACGATCATTCCACATTCCATCGATCGGAGCGCCCATCTCTGCTCATGCTGCCTGGAGCTTTTTCAGATCCTCGGTGAAGAATATGCAAAGAAACTGGTGTCCCCCTGTCCGGGAGCAACGATCTTCGCCCGTCTCACACAAGACGAGTACCTGCTCGTAGAGCGGCCTTGAGAGGGCTCTCTTCTCCTTCTTGCACCCGGGCTCGGCGACCCGGGCGCTCTTCCTCCTCTTTTCGCTTTACTTCCCTCATCGTTTTTACTATACGGTAGAAAGTGAATGAATGACCATTCATTCCTTTTTATCGCTAATGCATAATTGCAAAAGTCATCGATATTTCCAAACACCGTCACCCCGGCGAATGCCGGGGTCCAGAACTTACTGAAAACACTGGATTCCGGCTTTCGCCGGAATGACTGCGAAGCCCTCGGAAATTCGGTGGATTATTCTTGCAAGTAGTCACTAGGTGCATTCCTTTTGCTCCATTGATTCTTTACAACAGGTGCTGAAATGAAAGACGTGGTCATTGTTTCCGCATGCCGCACTGCCGTTGGCACTTTCGGCGGAACCTTGCGTGATTCCCATGCTGCGAAGCTTGCAGCCGTTGTCATGAAAGAGGCCGTCAGGCGTGCCGGGATTGAGCCTGGCATGATTGATGACGTTCGATTTGGGTGTTGTCTGGAACCTGGAGACTCCCTCAACGTTGCGCGCGTCGGTGCTCTCCTGGCAGGTATCCCTGATTCAGTCACCGCCGTGACCATCAACAGGGTTTGCACATCAGGAATGGATGCGGTTATTTCAGGGATGGCCATGATCCAAACCGGAATGGCGGACATCATCCTGGGGGGCGGAACAGAGCACATGTCCGGCATCGCCTACACGGTCCCAAGTGCCCGGTGGGGCTGCCGCCTCCAGGATCAAGTCTTCGTGGACACGATGATGCAGGCTCTTCATGTCGGCTCTCACCTCATCCCCCATCCGGAAGAAGGCCCGGTGAAGGAAGGCATGCCTCTGGAGCTATTCAAAGGCAAGCCCTAT
>JAHECH010000088.1 GCA_024641835.1 Deltaproteobacteria bacterium | reverse complement strand
ATCATGCCTGCAGGGAGCAGGGTCCTTCCGTTGCGGTCGGACATAGAGGCGATCAGTGAGTTTGTCTTCTACCAAATCGATCCTGACTTCTCGCGAGAATGCCGGGGGAAGGAGAATGTCGTTGTCATCGGAGGCGAGAACTATGGACAGGGTTCAAGCCGGGAACATGCGGCCCTGGCACCACGGTACCTCGGCGTCCGTGTCAAGATTGCCAAGAGCTTTGCGAGGATCCATAAAGCCAATCTGTGCAATTTCGGGATCATTCCCCTCGTTTTTAAGGATCCCAGGGATTACGACCGTTTCAGTAAAGGGACAAAAATCACTCTGCCTCGCGTGAGAGAGCGCATCGAAAGAGGAGAAAAAGAAATCCCTGTCGAGTTAGACGGGCGTCGCGTGGTCGCTCTCCTCGACGTTTCAGAGAGAGAGCGCAAACACCTATTGGCGGGGGGAACACTGAATTATGTGAAGAAGGAATTGCAGAACGCATAGAGAAACCGGATGAGGAGATTGTTGTAATACGAAAACCCCTAAGGGGATCGCCTGGAGGTCAACATGGTACAAGTAGTCAACGTCAAGAATACTGGACTGAGGGGAGTCACGGTTGCTGACACCAAGATCAGCTTTATCGATGGTGAAAAAGGAGTTCTCATTTACCGCGGCTATCGCATTGAGGAGCTGGCAGAACATTCCACTTTCATGGAAGTGGCTTATTTGCTTTTACATGGAAGCCTGCCGGGAAGGAAAGAAATTGAGGAGTTTGAAAAACAGGTGAGAGAGGCGAGGGGTCTTCCCGAATATATGTGTGAGAGCTTCAGAAAATGGCCCAAGGATGCGAAACCCATGGACGTGCTACAGGCTTCTGTCCCCCTGCTCGCCATGTCTGACCCGGATCTGTTCAACGAAGGAAGGGATGCCAACGTGAGAATGGCCCTTCGCCTCATCGCAAGGTTGCCCGCCGTGGCTGCTGCCTGGCAAAGAATAAGAAACGGCTTGGAGCCACTACCGCCGGATCGCGCCCTGTCCCATGCAGCCAATTTTCTGTGGCAGCTTCACGGGAAGAAACCAGACGAAGAAGCAGCCCGTTACCTGGATATCTGTCTTATCCTCCATGCGGATCATACGTTCAACGCTTCCACCTTTGCCTGTCGCGAAGTGGTTTCCACCCGGGCTCATATGTATGCAGGTGTGGCCGCAGGGATAGGAGCCCTTTCCGGAAGTCTCCATGGTGGAGCGAATGCAGAAGTGATGAAAATGCTCCTGGAATTGGAAGCTGAGAAGGACGTACCAGGTTGGGTAAGTGCGCGACTGGAGAAAGGCGAAAGGATCATGGGCATGGGCCACGCAGTATACAAAACCATGGATCCCCGCGCCAAGTATCTCAAGCAGATGGCCAAGAGGCTTGGTGAAAAAACAGGAAAAAAATGGCAGGATCTCTCATCTCAGGTTGAAAAAGCCGGGCTTGAAGAATTCCGGCGGAGAGGGAAGCCGGAGATTCAGCCCAACGTCGACTTCTACAGCGCTCCGGTCTATCACATGATGGGAATACCTAGGGATCTCATGACCCCTATTTTTGCCATATCCAGGGTCTCCGGCTGGTGCAGCCATATTATTGAAGAGAAATTCGCTGAAGCCCAGGAGAAACCCGCCCTGTATCGGCCGCAGGCGGAGTATGTGGGCAACTACTGTGGATTGATGGGCTGCGAGTATGAACCCATGCAACAAAGAGGGCAGCAGGCCTCCGAAATCTTTGGATGATGATTTGTCATACAACATGTGTCATTGCAAGGGCGTAGGTTGTTTGCTGCCACACAACCGCCAACCGCCGGTCAATGAGGTGCCATATGCCATACCGCGAAGAATATGATGCCATGGGCAAGGTGCTGGTGCCTGAGCATGCCTATTATGGAGCCCAGACCCAGCGGGCTGTGCAGAATTTCTCAGTGAGCGGCCTGCGGTTTCCCCCCCCTTTCATCAGGGCTTTGGGAATGATCAAAAAGCACGCTGCCGCCGTGAATCGCGACCTGGACCTTTTGAAGCCCGGGATGGCGGAGGCCATCATGAGAGCCGCGCAGGAAGTCATGGAAGGGAAGCTGGATGATCATTTTGTGCTGGACGTTTTTCAAACCGGATCCGGAACCTCCACCCATATGAATGCGAATGAGGTGATCGCCGGCAGGGCGAACGAACTCCTCGCAGGAAAGCGCGGCGGAAAAACCCCGGTTCATCCCAACGATCATGTCAACTTGGGCCAGTCGAGCAATGATGTGATCCCTTCGGCTATCCACATCGCAGCATTGCTTGAGATTCGCGGGCGCCTTCTTCCAGCTATGGAATTGCTCCATGAGGTGCTAAAGGAGAAAAGAGAAGCTTTCCATAAAATAAGGAAAATCGGCCGGACCCATCTTCAGGATGCCGTGCCCATGACTCTCGGACAAGAATTCAGCGGTTATGCGAGACAGGTCGAACTGGACATGGAACGAATCAGAGGCACCGAAAAGAGTCTATCGGAGCTTGCTCTGGGTGGAACTGCTGTGGGCACCGGAGTGAATACCCATCCTCATTTTGCTGCGCGGGTCATCCACCTTATCTCAGAAGAAACCGGTTGTGATTTCAGAGAAGCCGAGAATCACTTTGCCGCCCAAGGTAGCCAGGATGCGTTGGTGGAGACGAGCGGTGCCCTCAAAACCTATGGCGTGAGCCTTATCAAGATCGCGAATGACATCCGTTGGCTCTCTTCCGGTCCCCGCTGCGGCCTGGGCGAACTCAATCTGCCTGCTCTTCAGCCGGGTTCCTCGATCATGCCGGGGAAAGTCAATCCTGTTATCCCAGAGGTGGTCATTCAGGTGGCAGGGCAGGTGATTGGGAATGATGCGGCGATCACCTTTGGAGCGCAGGCGGGCAACCTGGAACTCAATGTCATGTTGCCTTTAATGGCGCATAACATCCTTCAGTCCATTCACCTTCTCGGCGCAGCTACCCGGTCATTTGGCGAGAAATGCATCAAAGGGATTTCTGCCAATGTTGAAAAATGCGCTTCCACCTTGGAGCAAAGCCTTGCGTTGGCCACAGCTTTTGTTCCTGCCCTAGGCTACGACGCTGCCGCTGCTCTTTCCAAGAAGGCCTACGAAGAGAAAAAGACGGTTAGGGAGGTCGCCCTTGAGGAACAAGTTTTGCCTGATCAGGAAATCCATCGTATCTTGGACGGGATGATTGACGGGAAAGCAAAATCTTAAGGAAGGTGGAGAGTGCAGCCCCCACTCCAGGTTTACGTGAAAAAGCCAGAATGCCCCGCTCGGAAGAGCGGGGATGAATGGACATGGGGCTTCAGGTCGAACAGTCCCCAAGTGAGAATGGCTTTTTCTATAGAAGAAGCCCCGTGAGGAAGCACGGGGCTTCTTCACTTGGACCGGCCTAAAGCGTTTTGAACTGATGGTTCGTAGGCTTCTTGCGCAAGCACTTTCAAAAACGCGTCCACCACTTTCGGGTCAAATTCATATCCAGTCCTTGCTATGATGAATTCCCTGACTTCGTCCCGGTTCTTTGCCGGTCTGTACGGGCGGTCAGAGGTAAGGGCGTCGTATTTGTCCGCTAGGCCGAAAATACGAGCGCCCAAGGGTATTCTCTCACCGCTCAACCCGTCAGGGTATCCGCTCCCGTCGAAATTCTCATGATGGTGAAGCACAAGAGGCTTGACTTTGGCGTAGGCCGTAATCGGCTCGAGGATTCTTGCCCCAAGCTGTGCGTGTTCACGCATGAGATCGTATTCGCTTTCAGTCAGCTTCCCAGGCTTATCGAGGATTTCTCCGGGTATGCCCAGCTTCCCTATATCATGAAGAAGCCCGGCCCTTTGAAGATCTTTTAGTTCGTCATCGCTGAGCCCCATGGCTCTCCCTATCTTCAAGGCGAGTTCTGTCACCCGTTCGGAGTGACCTGCTGTCCATGGTGATTTCGCATCAATGGCCCGGGCTAGGGCATACAGGGTGCCCCAGTTCAACTCTTCCACGGCTTCGAGGAGTTTTGCGTTCGATAGGGCAACGGCGACCTGATCGGCAAGTTGACGCGCAGGTAACTGATCCTCCTCAGCCAGGGCAGCAGGATCGCGAAAACCTAGAGCCATAACGCCGGACAGTTTTTTGTCCACAAGAACGGGGAGAGCGAGGAAGAGTTTCATCCCAAGTTCGGATAAGGGCGCGAGATAAAGAGGCGTCTCACTCTTCACGTGGATAAGCAATGTTTCCGGGTTGGCGCATAGTTCTTGAGCGTCTTGAGGCGTCACCTTGATTGATTCCAACCGAATCCGTTCAGTAGATCTCCCGGCCTTGACATACATTTCCCCCTGAAGCTCATTTTTTTGGGAAAACAACGCTATCCCAGCACAGTCACATGGAAAGAGTTCCTGCAGGCGGGGTAGGACTGCAGTCACGATCTTTTCCGTATCCAGGGCTGATAGAATGGAGCGATCCATCTCGTTCATGGTGATCATGGTATTGAACTGCCTACCTAACCTTCCCGCCATAGAATTGAATGACTCGGCGAGCTCCTCGAATTCATCACCGCTTTTGACTTTCACTCGCGTCTGAAAGTCACGGCTTGCAATGCGCTGGGTTCCCTCTTTCAATTTCTCAAGAGGAACAAGGCTTCGTTGGATCTGTTTGAAGCTGAGAAGAAGTACGGCCCAGAGGGTGAGAAGTAAGATCACGGCAAAGCTCTTTTTGAAGTCATCTGTTGGCGCGAGAACATCGGCTTTTGATTCGCTCATGACCACAATCCAATTGGGTGTGCGAAACTCATATTTCATGAAAAGGCTCCAGTATATGGCCATGTAATCTGTCTTCCCATACTGCCATTCGAACTCGCCCACATGAGTCTGAACCATATCGGAGATGTATTTTTGGGGAAGGGAACGGAGGCCTGGTAAGGTGCTGAAAAGCATCCTGCCGGAATTATCGAGGACACATAATTCCGCATTGGGGGGGAGTGCCGTATCAGCTACATTATCCCATAGATAGGCATCTTTGATTTCCCCTACCAGTTGAGATTGTCCCTCAGGCTCGCTTTTCAAAGCAATGCGTAAAAGAATGCGAGGAGGCCGACCAGATTCATTAGGGGTGGTTAACAGGAGCTTGCCGGAAGACAGATGCTGCACATCAGCTGCGTTAAGGGAGGGAACTTCCGCCATTCTACCGTAGAGAGGAACATACTTGCCTTTGGGTGTGATGACGGCAAGGGATTTGAAGCATCTGGTGATAAGGGCTTCCATCGGGATTTTGGTTGAAGGCTGATAAGGAAATAAACTGCCGTTGTCCAAGGAGGACGATAAAGTCTTCATTCCGGTGCTCACAAACAAGAGCCGTTCGAGGATGACGACACCGGCGGATTTTGCCCCCTGGAACATGCGAGTTTGGCTCTGATGCTCAAGTTGGCTGGTGACCCGATCATAGGAGACTATGGCAAGTGCCGTGATAGGGAGTATGGCACAGGTGATGAAAAGAATGAAGATTCGGCGCGCAACTTTGCTGCGCAAAAATGCCCGGTCGATTCTCAAGATAGTTTCCCTTCGCTGGTGTCCTGAGTCATAAAACAGGTGAATAACTCAGTTCAGCCGGGGCGCTCCGGCTCAGATCAGTTTGGCAACGGATTTATGATTCAGGACACTGGCTCCCAACACGATACAGAAATGTCCGTTTGAAGACGAATTTGCCTCTGCGTATCAGAGGCTCAAAACACTCAGGAATCGATCCTGTTTCGATCCTTTCTTAACCAAAAATTATAGAAAAAATAAGGGGTTTTGTCAATTTAGGCTTACGGTGCCCAATCACGAATATCAGACCGCGATGACGGGGGAGCCTTGCCATTTCTGAAAGATCATTTGCTTTCGTCGGGGTATACTAGACAATTCCGCAAGGCGGTTGAGGCATCGGGGAATTCATTGGCGTCTCTTATCGATCCTCTCTCTGTTAGTCAAGGACAAGCTCCTGCTCCTCTGACCGCTGACGAGCCTTACTAAAAGAGGATGAGCACCCACAAAAGCATGATCTATTTTTTCCATTGACACGTGAAAGCAAATTCCCTACGGTTGATCTGACAAAAATAGAGCTTTTTTAACCTGTTATTACTGATCATCAGCCATGGCGGCCAAGCGTTTTATCCAGAACTCATCATCGAAACACGAGGGTCCAAAGCGTTTCTGGCAAAAGTGGCCCTTGCTGCTCGCGATGGTGCCTCTGGGAGTGGGAATTCTGCTGATCATCACTGCATTCACCGACGCTGTCGTGTGGGGTACGCCTCGAAAGCAAGTCGTGATGGGTGGTCTCTACATTTTATTCAGCTTCGTGGCTTCTAATGCAATCCAAAAACAATGGATACTAGCGGCAGGTTGGACGTTGCTGGGCTTAGCCGCCTGGCTGGGGCTAAATCAGGAGGAGACGGTGGTTAAGATCATTGCGGCCGCTTTCTTGGGCATCAGCGTTGCTTTGCTTATGAGGGAGTTCTTGCGACGGCGTCGTCGGTACCTTGACACGAAAGGTGGTAATGTGCCCGCGGCGATCACGAAAATGGGTAAGAATTAGCTATGGTGACCACATGGATACTGGGATCGTTCTTCTTCATCTTTATCCTCTGCGCGATCGTCTATGTGCTCACAATCGATGTGCGGCAGCCGGAAATTACCCGACAGAGTCGTGCAGAAACGGTCAGCTCGTCTGTGGATGGCCTAGTAGAGGATCGTGGGAAGTATATGATCTCCAAGAGCTATCAGGTAGTATTCAGCCCCAGAGTATTTGTTGACTATCCGTTCGGCGTAAGAGTCGTGTTTGCAAAACCAGACACCACTAGGCCGATCATGCGGAAACCGGCGGAAAGGACAGGGCACAGGAGATCGAACGTTCATCGGAGCTTTCGGGCTAGCGAATATAACGGCTGGCCGCAGTCGGCCTTGCAAGACCCGGAATTGATGGTCATAGGAGGACGTATTGAGTTCGAGTCTGACGAGGCGGAGCCAGGCATCCGGGTCGAGTTAAAGCCTCCGGGAGAGTCTTTTCAGGCGATCAAAACGGCCGAGGAGCACGTCCTCAGGCGAGGTGAGGAGACCGTCTTTTCATTGTGGCTGCATCCGCTCGAACCCAAGATCAACTCGCTCGCGATAGTGGTCTCTCTCGTTGAAGGAACAGCAGAAGCAACAACACCCGGTACAGACGGAAGAAACTGTCACGAATTGGCAACGATTGCACTTACAGTTCCAGTGACCTTTTTCCCGATTGCGTTGCGCTGACGGGTAGGGGAAGAGGCTAAGCTGTCAGACATGAGGGGCTTCATAGGAAAGGAGGTGAATAGACTGACAAGATCAGAAGCCAAGTATCGTAATTCACGTAGTAGGCTTGGCAATGCTGGAGTGCCAGGAGATCTTCCTCATTGAGGAAGTTGGCATTGTCACCATAACCAAAGATCAGTTGCCTCACCTGGCGTGCTATGCTGTGGGGCCGCTGATCCGCTGCCATCAGGAAAGGAGCAAACCATGAAAAACTTATTCAAGACTGAAGACTGGTGGTCTGTGTGGATTGGTCTGTTCGTTTTTGTCATATCGCTCTTCACCCTGTTTGGAGTGGACCTGCTAGGCTGGGGGGTGAAGACAAGCGAATGGATCAATCTTTCACAAGCCACCAGCGCTGTATCCAAGACCTACGCCAGCTTACCCGGCATCGTCTGCCTCATCCTGACCTACGTATTCATGCTCCTCATTACGTGCGTTGGAGCTAAAGCCTTGGGTCTGAACCTGGGCAAATTCGCCGGCGGGTTTACCATCATTTTCTGGATCAGCTACATCTGCTGGCTGGTCGGACACTGGGCTCCGATCTCCGTGAACACCCCTGAGGGATTGAAGAAATTCGGGATTAGCTTTTCGCTCCGGCTCACCGGAGAATCGGGCTTTATCATCGCGCTACTGGTGGGGCTTATCATAGGCAATTTCTTCAAGGGATTCGCGGGCTATCTTAAAGAGGCGACCAAGCCGGAATGGTACATCAAGACGGCCATCGTGATCCTGGGTGCTGGACTGGGCGTCAAGGCGGCTTCAGCCACAGGTCTGGCCACAGCCGTCCTGTTCAGAGGGCTCTGCGCGATTGTGGAAGCGTATCTCATTTACTGGGCGCTGGTGTACCTCGTCTCTCGCAAGTTCTTCAAGTTCAGCCGGGAGTGGGCGGCTGTTCTGGCCTCGGGCATTTCCATCTGTGGCGTGTCAGCCGCTATCGCCACCGGGGGTGCCATCCGGGCCAGGGCGGTGGTGCCGGTTATGGTTGCTTCTCTGGTGGTCATATTCGCTGTGGTTGAGCTTGTGATTCTGCCCGGCTTTGCCTCTAGATTCTTGAGCAACCAGCCGATGGTTGCCGGGGCCTGGATGGGATTGGCTGTTAAGACCGACGGCGCAGCAGTGGCCAGCGGGGCCATCACAGACGCCTTGATCCGAGGCAAAGCAGCAGCAGCGGGGATCCGTTGGCAGGAAGGCTGGATCCTGATGGCAGCGACCACCACGAAGATTTTCATCGACATGTTCATCGGCATCTGGGCCTTCATCTTGGCCGTGGTCTGGACCACGGTCATTGAGCGCAAACCGGGTGAAAAGGCGGTTGGGGCCGGCGAGATCTGGAACCGATTCCCCAAGTTCGTCATCGGCTACTTCTTGACCTTCATCCTCATGCTGATTATCGGCCTGGCAGCACCTGGCCTTATGAACCAAGCCAAGCTGGCTTCTGGGGAAGCCGATACCTTCCGTGTAATGTTTTTCGTGCTGACCTTCTTGTCCATTGGCCTGGTATCCGACTTCGGTAAGCTGTGGGAGGAAGGCATCGCCCGGCTGGCAATCGTTTATCTGGTCTGCCTGTTCGTATTCATTCTCTGGATCGGTTTGGCCATATCGTTCATATTCTTCCACGGCCTGACCCCGCCGGTAATGTAGCCAACTACCCTTGGGGATGCCCGGCAGAGGAGAATGGAGTTGTTGATCCGTGAAACACCTGTGTACCCCCGGTATGCAGGGGGAATTTACGTGAAAAAGCCAGAATGCCCCGTTCGGAAGAGCGGGGACGAATGGCCAAAAGGGCTTTTTCTTTAGAAGAAGCCCCGTGCGGGAGCACGGGGTTCTTCACTATCAGAGGGAGGTGAGTTCAGATGACAGAAACACAAAAAGTAGAGGTAGAGAAGTACGAGCCTCTGCTCCCCGTGGAAAAGAAGTTGATCGCGTGGAGCTTGATTCTCGGTGTTGTGCTCCTCGGGATCCTTATCTTGGTCAGTTATACCTTCTTCCCTGGGAGCTTCTGAACAAATGTTGAAATCTCAATCCCCTGATTCCCTCACAAGGACAGGATGAAGGGGAGAGCACGAACCGGCCAATTCCCTGTTCATCTTTCAGCCTTACCTTTACCCGCCATAGGCGGCGGGTAAAGGTAAAGAGGTTAAGTATGCTCTTGACAAGAGGGAATTCTTCGCGCGGGGTGTTTCTCTCAAGGTGAGGGAGAGCGCTCCCTGTCCGTTGTTCACTTTAAGGGAATTGGTCGACCTGATTTGGTTTACGAGGGGCGGCAGATGATGCCGCGCTTCGTTTTTTGTGCCTCTTGTAACAGCAGGCTTTGTTTCACCTTTTCTCATGCGATAGATTGGTTCTCAAGGCTGGGTTTGGTCACAGCGTTGAAGGAATGGCTCAATCGGATTTTGAAAGAATTCTCTCTTTGTTTCAGCCCAAATGGGACTGGATTCAGGTGGAAGTCACCACGGACTGCAATGCCGCCTGCATCTACTGCCCCCGTACGGTTTACAGAAATTCGTGGAAAGATCGTCATCTGCCTTTGGAAACATTCAAAAAACTACGGCCTGTAATGGGAAGAACCCATCACTTGCACCTTCAGGGTTGGGGGGAACCTTTGCTTCACCCGGATTTCTTTGAAATGGTCGCCATAGGAAAGGCGGCCGGGTGCCAGGTTGGAACGACCACAAATGGCATGCTTCTCAACAAGGAAGGAATAGAGAGGGTGTTTCAAAGCGAGTTGGATATCATCGCCTTTTCCCTCGCCGGAACAGACGAGGAAAACGACGGGATAAGAAAAGGGACAAGCCTCACCAAAGTCCTGGAAGTGATCAGGTCCCTAAGGAGGGAGAAAGAAAAACAGGGAACAACAAAGCCTTCCGTTCACGTGGCTTATATGCTTTTCAGATCAGGGGTTGAGGTCTTGAGAAGCCTGCCTCGCCTCCTTGAAGGCTCAGGGGTGAATGATGTGGTTATTTCTTTTCTCGATTTCGTGCCCTCTGTAGAATTGCAGGATGAAGTCATCGCTCCTCGGACACCGAGTGAACGTGAAAAACTAAGATCACTCCTGGAGGCCGTGGAAGCGGAAGGTGAAAAGCTGAGCTTTAAAATTCACCACCCCTATGAATCGCCCGGCTATGAAAGAGAG
>JAHECH010000738.1 GCA_024641835.1 Deltaproteobacteria bacterium | reverse complement strand
CCCCTTCTTCAAGAGTCCTGGCTACCACCCCTTCGAGATCTTTGCTCGGCAGCCTGGCGGTGACGAAGTCAATGGTGTGCTCATGATATCGGCTGAGCGCCATGCCCTCACGGAGGGGAGTGAGAGTCCCGTCAATTCGAGCGTGCCTGTAGCCCTTTTTGAAAGCCCGGGCGAGCAATTCCTTGTGAAAGCCCTTGCGGGCTGCGATCTTTGGAGCGAGGAGTGTCGCCTTCTTCCGGAGGTAGCGATCACGGATCTGACCCGCTATCGCCTCCAGGCTCTGGGACTTCAACGGCCGGCCGCATCCCGGGCAATGCTGGGTGCCGAGCTTGCTGTAGAGGAGCCGCAGGAAATGATAGATCTCCGTGAGCGTTGCTACGGTTGAGCGCGGGCTCGCATGGCTGATGCGCTGCTGAATTGCAACCGTTGGCGAGAGCCCTGAAACAGAATCCACGTCAGGCCTCTCAAGGACTCTTACGTACTGTCGGACATAAGGCGCAAGGCTCTCCAGATAGCGGCGCTGGCCTTCGGCAAAGAGAATGTCAAAGATGAGGGTTGACTTGCCCGAGCCTGAAACGCCTGTGACCACGACAAGCTGCTGCCTGGGGATGGAAAGGCTCAAGTCTTTGAGATTATGCTCCCTCGCGCCTACGACCGTGATGGCCGGATGAGCGCTCTCGGCATGGGAAGGGACCATGGCAGGATGTGTCTCAGAGGGCTCCAGGCGAACTGGGCCTGCGAGGTATTTTCTCAGGAAGCCGCCCGTGTGTGAAGCGCTGTTCTTTGCCACTTGTTCAGGTGGTCCAGCCGCCACAACGCGGCCACCTTCTTCGCCCCCTTCGGGCCCAAGATCGATGACCCAGTCCGCGGTCTTCACCACATCCATGTTGTGCTCAATGACCAGGGCCGTGTTGCCGTGATCCAGAAGTTTCCGAAGCGCTGCCAGGAGTTTTCGGATGTCCTCAAAGTGGAGCCCTGTGGTGGGCTCATCGAAGATGAACAGCCGGGAGCGGCCGTGATCGCCTCCAAGATACTGAGAAAGCTTCAAGCGCTGGGCTTCCCCTCCTGACAGGGTGTTGAGGGGCTGGCCGAGTCGCATATAGCCGAGCCCCACATCCACAAGAGGCTGGAGGGCTGCGTTTATTTTTCTCTGGTCATGAAAGAAGCCCATGGCCTGATCAATGGTCAAGTTGAGGATGTCGTTGATGTTCTTTCCCTTATAGTGTACCTGGAGAACTTCCTTTCTGAAGCGTTTGCCCCCGCAGTCAGGACAGGTGATGAACACATCGGAGAGGAATTGCATTTCTACTTTCTCATAGCCGGAGCCCTGACAGGTCTCACATCGACCGCCGGCCACATTGAATGAGAAATGACGGTTTTCAAGCCGTGCGGATCGCGCCTCTTCAGTGGAGGCGAGGAGGTGGCGGATGGGGTCCATGATCTTCAAATAGGTGAGGGGATTTGCTCTGGGAGTGCGGCCGATGGGTCTCTGGTCGACGAGCACCACATCGTCAATCTTCTCTGCGCCTATGATGGTTTTATGTGCTCCTGGCTTTCCCTGAGGGTTGCCCTTGACCCTCTTGATCCCCTTATAGAGGATCTCTTCAGCGAGCGTCGATTTTCCCGAGCCCGAAACGCCGGTAAGACACGTAAAGGTGCCGAGGGGAATCTTCACATCAATATTCTTTAAATTGTTTTCAGACGCGCCTTTGACTGTGAGCCAGCGGCCTGTCTCCGGCTTGGCTCGCTCTTCCGGGATTGGGATATGCTTCTTGCCCTTAAGATACTCGCCTGTGAGGGAATCATTCACTTCAGAGGTGGGACCAAAGTACATGACCCTTCCCCCGTCTTCTCCTGCTCCTGGCCCGAGGTCTAAGATGAGATCGCTCTGGCTGATGATCTCAGGATCGTGTTCCACCACGACCACGGTATTCTGGAGATCCCGCAGGCGTTTCAGAATGCGGACCAGGCGATGGTTGTCTCTAGGATGAAGGCCTATGCTGGGTTCATCGAGGATGTAGAGGGTGTTCACCAGGGAAGAGCCAATGGCGGCGATAAGGGCGACCCTTTGCACCTCACCGCCGGAAAGGGTGCGGGACTGCCGATCCAGGGTGAGATACCCAAGCCCCACTTCTCTCAGGTACCTCAGCCGGCTCCGCACTTCTTCGAGAATGAGGAGGCTCGCCTTGTCTTCCGGCATGACATGAAGGTTCTCGAAAAAGGCCCATGCCTTGTCCACGCTGAAGGCGTAAACCTGGCCGATAGTAAGATCGGCGATACGGTAGAGAAGGGCTTCCTGGGTGAAACGGGTTCCCCGGCAATCAGGGCATGTGAATGTGCTCCTGTAACGGGAAAGATAGACGCGCACATGCATCTTGTAGGTCTTGGTGGCCAGCCAGTCGAAGAAGCCCTTGATGCCGTAATAGTCGCCGGTGCCTTTGATGATCATGTCTTGCTCGGCTCTGGAGAGGCTCTGAAAAGGGACATCCGTGGAAATTCTCTTACGCCTGCAAAAGGACATGAGGTCCCTGAATTCGAAACGCCTATCTTTAGCCGAGCCCCAGGGTTTGATGGCACCGTCTCGAATGGAAAGGGAAGGGTTTGGGATGACGAGTCCCAAGTCCACATCAAGCATCCGGCCGAACCCCCGGCAGGTTTTGCATGCTCCCATGGGGCTGTTAAAGGAGAAGAGGTTGGGCAGGGGCGCCCGGTAGGAAATACGGCATTGAGGGCATTCGAGCCTGTTGCTGAAGGAAAGGCGTTGATCAGGTTTAATCCAGAGATCCAGCCTGCCTCCTCCAAATCGAAAAGCCTGTTC
>JAHECH010000737.1:2415-2822 GCA_024641835.1 Deltaproteobacteria bacterium | reverse complement strand
GACCAGAACGCCGCCTTGGCGAAGCATGGCCATCGCATTATGGACGAGGCTTTCCATATCTGCATACTTGGCGAGATAGGACGAGGTGATGCAGTCAATGGGCCCGTTCAATACGACGTCCTCGGCCCTGCCGAGAATGAATTCCAGGTTTTTCAATTTCATGGAAGCGGCTTTTTGCTTTGCAATATTGAGATATTCAGCCCGGAGTTCCACCCCCGTGACCCGGCAGGAGGGGAATCTCCTGGCGATCCGGAAAGTCAGGATTCCGGTTCCACAGGCCTGATCTATGATGTGAAAGGCTCCTGGAGGAATTTTCCGGATGATCTTCTCCTTCCAGAGCATGTCAAATCCGAGTGTGCAGAGAGGGGCAATCAGATCATACGTGGATCCTGTGCCGGCAAAGAACC
>JAHECH010000737.1:0-2405 GCA_024641835.1 Deltaproteobacteria bacterium | reverse complement strand
GGTGGGCAACCTGCACACCAGGGTAAGGATTCACGCAGATCCTCCTCCTACCTGCCCATGGCCCTTAAGTCTTTCAGGAACTGGACGGCTTGCGTGAGGCCCACCTCCATGCCCATCCTCTTTGAGTTTTTCCTGAGGACCCAGGCCTCTTTTATCCCCAGAGGGAATCTCGCCAGGAGCTTGTCAATGACCGCTCTTTCCTTTTTCATCCAATGAAACTCTTTGAGAATGGCATGGGTGTACCCTTGGGGGTCATCCCAGTTTTCCAGCAGGAGGCGGACGCTTTTCATTCCCGGGACAATGCCGTCTCCGGCAAGGGGGGCGACACACCCGATCGCTTCTCCGATCCCCCAGATGCCGTCCCTGGGTCCATCTGTCACAAAAGGCAAAGCATCATGGGGCCCTGTGAGACGGACTTTGCCCGAGCATGAGCAAAGGGTTTTCGTCGCAGGTGATGATGATCCGTCACCCAGCCACCCGAGTTGTCTCAACAATTTCTTTGGATCTCCGGCCAAGCTGCCGCAGCCGACATGATACCCATACTGACCCAGGGGAAAGCACCAGGCATAGCCGATCCCTCCCAGTTTGATCCTGTTGTCGATAGGCATCTTTGTCTGTATACGATGCTGAATGCAAGGGAGCAGAATATCTCCCTGGATCGAAGGCAAATAGGTCCGGGCAAGTCCGGTTGCATCGATGACTCTATCGTAGTCCCCGATGCTCAATGACGCTGATTTCGCTGTCCCACCCTTCGTGAGATCCTGAATAAGAGATGGCTTGTCGATAGTCATCAGCTCTCCCGGGATTCGAATCTCATTCATGAGCACGGAATCAAACCGCCGGAGAATGTATTTTTCAGGATCGAGGCCTGCCGCATGCACAAGTTCCAGGAACCCCCGTGATATGCCCCAGGCGCAAGGATTGATACCACATGCCGTCTTGCAGGGCCTGTCAAACAGATCGACGTGGAATCCTTCTTTCTTCAACAGACTGTAGCAGTATGTCCCTGTTGTGCCGGCACCGGCGATGGCTATTTTCAACGTTATCCTCCCTGTTGCACCATCCCTCCCGCCAAGAACGGCACTAGCAGGGTCTTTTTGAGCAAACTGCTCATGACTTAAAGCCTTCCATGAAATGGGGATCTGTTCCGTCCTTCATCGCCAGATTCCATGCTTATTGCAGATAGGTCCTAGCGCCAGCATATCGAGCGGCAAAGTAGGGGTCAGAAAGGGAATCCACGCGAATGGTTTTGCCTGTTCCAGGTGCGTCAATAAAACGGTTGTCTCCTGAATACAACCCTACGTGAGACACTTTCTCGTCTGTCCGTATGGAAAAGAAAACCAGATCTCCTTTTTCCAGCTCACTTCGCTCCACAGGAGTGCCTTGCATGAACTGCTCTCTTGAAGATCGGGGCATGTTGATTCCGTTATACTGATACACGGTCATGGTGAGCCCGCTGCAATCGAACCCTTCCTCGGGAGAAGACCCGCCCCATTGGTAGGGGAGCCCGATAAAGCTCTTGGCAGTCTCTACGAGTGCGTTCCTGAGACCCCTAATACCGTAGATTCTCATCTTTGCTACAGCATAATCATCCGGACTGACGATATAATATTCCTGGATGATGTTCTTAGCAGAAAGGCTCTCCGCTCTGCTGGCTGCCGCTTCTTCTGAAGGAAAGTTGCCGAAGCGCACCTTATAGATCCCGGTCTTATGCCGGAAATAATAGGCTGGCAATCCCTGGCCTTCCAGAGCCTGGGCAAGCCGGATGGCGTTGTCCAGACTCTCGAAGGCACCCACCTGAATGCTGTAGCCCATCCGGGCAATTTCCTTGGTAGGGGGAAGGGGTCTTGGCCTGGGAGGAACAGCCACTTTCTCCGCACATCCCGCAGTGAGCAAGAAGAATGATAGCGGTATCCACAACCAGGGTCTCCTGCATCGCTTTTGGCAAGAGGCAAGAACCGGATGGCTGGATAAAGCCATTGCCCTCAGAGTACCTCCAATTTCACTTGCAGCGCGCTTCCGTCTTTTTGATATTCTCCCTAGAGTTTGTACTTAAATTTTCTCAGAAGGTCTTTTCGCCAGGCGACCCCGTCTTCTTTCTCCATTCCCGCGGGTGACGAGCCGTCGATCACACCGAGCACGCCTCTGCCCTGATCAGACTGAGCAAGAACAACTTCCACAGGATTGGCTGTGGCGCAAAAGACAGAACATACTTCCTGGCACATTTTCACAGCATTGAGAATGTTGATGGGGAAGGCATCTTTGATGAAAATGAGAAAGGTATGGCCCGCGCCTAATCGGAAGATACATTTCATGGCCGTTTCCTTAAGCCCTTCGTCATTCCCTTCTCCCCTCACAAGGCAGTGCCCCGAAGCTTCACAGAAGCCGATTCCGAATTTGGCCCC
>JAHECH010000736.1 GCA_024641835.1 Deltaproteobacteria bacterium | reverse complement strand
CGAAATAGATGCCGTAAGCGGCCACCATGTAAAATGCGGTATGGGCGATGTTGAGGATGCGGGCCACGCCAAAGATCAGAGAAAACCCGATCGCCAGAAGGGCGTATACGCTCCCGCTGATCAGGCCGCTTATAATGATGTTCAATATCATACATCCTCGGTATTCTGTCCCTTGGCACCTCTCCTTGATCGGCAAAGAGAGGTGCCGGTTTTCCGGGGGACTGGTTATTTTTTATATGCTTCGATAACCCAAGGGGGTATCTTGACGGGAACAATTCCCTTATAGGTGATCTCAGGAGCGGCTTCCGTTGCCTTCCAGTGGTTCGGCCAGACACCCTTCAGCTCCCCATCCTGCCACTGGACTCCCAGGCTGGTCAGGTATCCCGGACCCCAGGTGAGATCGTGAAGCGGGCGACCTTCGGCATCCTTGAAGTAGGCCAAAGTTCCCGAGGGCACTTTATGGACATCATTTTCCATAAAGGCGACCAGCTTGTCAGCATTGAGGGTTCCGGTCTTTTCAATGGCCGGTGCAAGCGAGTATTTGATAGCAGCGTAAGTGTCTGCCGTGTAAGTCGGCGTCTCACCGAATCTTTTCACGTAGGTGTCCACAAAAGGTGCTGTGAGTTCGTTGTACTCCACACCACGGGCATAGGTGTTCATCGTGAAAACATAATTGCCCATACCTTGGGTCGCCTGCCAGAAGCCGTCTTTTTGTGCCTCCACGTTGATGCCGACCTGCATAGCCGGGATCTTGAGCTCCCCCGCCTGCCTCGCAAACGGAATACCCACGGACGAGGAAAAGACCGTAAAAATGACATGAGCACCCGATTGCTGGACAGCAGTAAGTTCGGCTGTGACATCCGTGGCCACAGGGGAGGGTCTCCAAACGCCTACCATCTCCATGCCCATCTTAGGGATAACGCCTTCGGCTGCCTTGATCATCGGTTCGACCCACATCGCCTTTTCCCCGA
The DNA here is from genome assembly GCA_024641835.1 of Deltaproteobacteria bacterium. Taxonomy (GTDB): domain Bacteria; phylum Desulfobacterota; class DSM-4660; order Desulfatiglandales; family HGW-15; genus JAHECH01. Next base: position 1,866 of record JAHECH010000736.1, on the reverse strand, counting down.
CGACAGCGACCTTTACTTGGGGTATGTTTAAAGATTTCTTTAGTATGGCCCCCACGGTGGCGAGGTGGATGAAACTCGTTTTCCCGAGGTAGTTTGAATTGAAGGGGGTGCCCCGGAAAAAGTATTTATACCTTTTGTAGTCCTGGGCCACTTTTTCGCAGAGCACCGGGGTGGCCGCACCGCAATCGATGAAGATCTTCTTGTAATCCATAGCGATGTCCTGCATAGCCAAAACGGCCTCGGTCCTGAAGCCGCCGATGACGAGGTCCACTTTGTCCTTGGTTATCAAGCGCTCCATGGCATTGGCGGCGTCCGTGACACTAAGAATCTCATTGGAGTCGGCCTTCACCAGCTCGATCTTCATCTTCTTTTTGCCGACCCTGACGCCTCCCTTGGCATTGATCTCCTCGGCTGCCATGGTCGCCCCGTTCCAGTGTCCTTTGCCCTGCATGTCATTCATGGGACCGATGACGCCGATTTTGATCACGTTGGCTGCCCAGGCAGGAAAACCGATGGCCAGAATCAGACAGACAGCCGCCATCACAATCATTCCAGTCTTCAATCTTTTCATAGCCCTTATCTCCTTTCAGCGGGTTGGGGTTGATGTTTCTATTAGAGCCTGTATCGCCCTGCGTTGGACAGAGCGATAACCCGAAGTATACAGAGACAAAAACGTTTGAATTCGGACAGACGATGAAGCTACACTTTTCCGGGAAGTTCATTCCCGTTGCCAGGTTTCTATGATGATTTCGTGGTTAGACTTTCATCCCTGGGAGATTCAGCGATGCCGTGTTACCTCCGTCAACGGGCAGGGCTTGTCCCGTAATGTAGCTCGCCTCGTCGCTCGCCAAAAAGAGTATGGCTGCGGCCACCTCCTCAGGCGTCCCATATCTCCTCAATTCACAGCGGCTACCCAGTTTCCCCTCTTTCCCTTTTTCACGAGCATAGTCAAAGATCGGCTTGGTCATATGCGTCTCGATAAGCCCTGGGCATACGGCGTTGACCCGAACGTTGTAGCCTCCAAGGTCACAGGCCGCGGTGCGCGTGAAATTGATCAGAGCGGCCTTGCTGGCACTGTATGCATTGCCTCCTGCGCCGGAGCGAATCCCCGCTACCGAGCTCGTATTCACGATAGCCCCGCATCTTCGCTCCTGCATGTGTCTGGCCACGTGCTTGATTCCGAACACGGCGCCCATGACGTTTACCTGAAAAACCTGCTTCCACTCACCAGCGTCCTGATCTTCAATACCCGCAAGGCTCCCCGAGATACCCGCATTGTTGCATAGGATATCCACCCGGGAATAGGTCTCCAGGGCCAGACCAATGAGTGCCTTGACCTGTTCTTCAACGGACACATCGGTCTTCTCCCCTATGGCATCGCACCCTTCAGCTTTCACGAGTCTCAACGTCTCCTCCAATGCCTCGTCACGGATATCTGCCATGACAAGCTTCGCTCCCTCCCTGGCGAAAAGGACTGCCGTCGCCCGTCCTATGCCGCTCCCGGCTCCAGTGATAATGGCGACTTTGCCATCCAATCGTCCCTTTGTTCTCATGTCTACGTCCTTTGAAAGCAGCAAAGGAGACCGGTCAGGTTACGGTGAAAAAAGCTTCGTCAAACTCCCCTTTCCCCCTGTATTTTTTCATATGGACCTCCTGCACCATGTCCCTGTTCTCGTAGAACTCCGGGCCAACCTCAATCCCTGCCTGACGTAGGGCCTTAAAGGCGGCCATGGGATCAGGGGGACATCCCTTTACCGGTATCATCTCCTGGATATGGGGATTTTGCCTGTTCGCCTCGTAAACGCATTTCCCCACCAGTATGGTTTTCCTTTTCCCTGGTGTTGCCTGCATCACCTTTCCTGTAAG
>JAHECH010000735.1 GCA_024641835.1 Deltaproteobacteria bacterium | reverse complement strand
CCTTGATCGCATCGATTCGATCCACGAATTCTCCACTGAAGAGCAAAGCTTCCGCCTCAGCGATCTCGGAGCAATACTGGATCTCCTCGCCCGTGAAACGGAAATTGAGGGGCACGGCCCAGGCTCCGGTTCTCAAGATGCCAAAATAGGCGGGCAGCCATTCCAGGCAGTTCATCATGAGATGGATGACTTTGTCCCCCTTCTTGATGCCCTTGGCAATCAGGGCATTGGCCAGCCGGTTGGCCAAGTCGTCGAACTCTTTCCAGGTCATGACCCTTCTGAGGTTTTTTGCGGGCTCCCTCTCTATGAGGGCGGTATCATTCCCGTACATTCTGGCGTTTCTGGCCAGTATTTCCGTGATGATCATCGTCACCCTCCCATGGAAGCTATGATTTAGCTACAACGTAGTTGAATCCTAGGTAAGGCGGTATGCCTTGTCAAGGAAAATTGGGGAAAGAGAGGCTGCTGACCGATCGTTCTGCGGACTTCGATGCGGGAGAGATGAAATCAGGAACCGAATTCGGCGAGGTAAGCATTGGCCACAGGCAAGAGAGGAGAATCCTTGAAGGTTTCAACGAATTCCTTGAGGATCTCCTTCGCTTTTTCATTCTGCTTGGAGAGACGATAAACCCTCGCCAGCGCCAACATCGCCTGGTCTTTAAAGGGGCTGGAAGGACGAGCAGTGATCTCCTTTAGCTTATCGACCGCAGTGGTGAGTTCCCCTTTTTCTTCATAGCAGGCGGCGATGGCCAATCTGGCTAAAGCCTGGTATGTCGTGCCAGGAGCCTCTTTCAGAAAAGTATTGTAAAGGGAAATCGCGTCATCGTACTTCTTTTCCTGGAACTGGAGATAAGCAACCTGGGGAGCCGCCAACCGGCTGACCCTTGAAAACCTATAATCCTCCATGACTTCTCTGAAAAGCTCTTCCGGTTTCTTGAGATCCCTTTTCTCCGGCTTCTCGTTCATCTCCTTCACCACGTTATCGTAGGCCGTGTTGTAAGCCGTCTGGGCCTTCTTGTTCACATAGTTGAGGTAGGTGGTGAATCCAAAATAGATGAGCAGTGCAGCAGCTACCGCTGTTCCAGCCATTTCGAACAGCCTGGAATGTTCCCTCGCAAAGAAGACCACTTTTTCTGAAAAACTGAGGAACTCATCGGGACTTTTCAAAAGCTGCTTACGGCTTACCTTCTTTGCCATTCTTTGTATCGCTCCCATTGGTGGAATGGCTCATTCGTTTAACAGAAGCTATACCTTGAGTCAAGGCAAAACATATCTTTTTCTTCTTGAGAACTCACGAATTTTAAGTATACATAGCGTCTTATCTCGGGGGAGCCCTCTGGGTCCTCGTCTGCGAGGCACGTCTCTTGGCTATGACGTTTGCTCACAAATTCCTCGGTGCGATGAATTCCCTTCCGAACATCCTGGCCTACCTGCTTCTTGGGCTGAGTGCGTTCGTGGAGAATCTATTTCCGCCTATTCCGGGGGATACCATTACGGCTTTTGGCGCATTTCTCGTGGGCACTGGAAAACTCAGCTTCGCAGGCGTCTACGCATCGACAACCATCGGCAGTTTTCTCGGTTTCCTCACCCTTTTCTTGGTCGGCGGTTTTCTAGGGAGGCACTTTTTCATCGAGAGGGACTACCGATTCCTCAGGGCAAGAGACATCATAAAAGCCGAGGACTGGTTTGGCCGCTACGGTTACTTCCTCATCGCCTTCAACCGGTTCCTCCCAGGCATCCGGTCTGCCATTTCCGTGGCTGGGGGCATATCTCGTCTGAAAATCATATGGGTCGCCTTGCTCTCTCTTGTGAGCTGCGGAGCGTGGAACCTGATTTGGATCATGCTGGGTTTCTCCCTTGGAAGCCGATGGGACATCGTCGAAAGCGAGATGTCCGACATGATGAAAAAGTATAATATCGCGATGTTTATCATCTTGGCACTCCTGCTCGTCAGCTTTCTCTTGTGGAAAAGGCACCGGAAAAGGCGTTCATAAGATCGTTTGCTTTTTGCGGATGGAGATATATATTTTGTACGTTAGAAAAAGATTTCCCCTACGAGGGCCGCTCATGAGATTTCCACCCGGTGGGGTGATTGACGAGAAGGAATGCTATGGCTCCTTCAGATAACAAGAACAAAAGAGTCATTAACTACCTGCGACTTTCTGTGACGGATCGCTGCAATCTCCGATGCATGTACTGTATGCCCGACGGAGGCGTTGATTTCGTACCTCATGGCTCTATTCTGACGTATGAGGAGATACTGCATCTGGTGAAGCTTTCTGTTCTCCATGGGATTCGCAAAGTTCGCCTGACCGGCGGGGAGCCTTTGGTTCGCAAGGGATTCATCCCATTTCTTGAGCGGCTTTGCACTCTGGAAGGATTGGATGAAATTACCCTCACCACCAACGGTGTGCTGCTCAAGGAATATGCTGAGGGCATCAAGAAATGCGGCATCTGTCGCGTCAACATCAGCCTTGACTCCCTCAAACCCGAGAAGTTCTTCCGTATCACGGGCAGGAACTATTACGAAAAGGTCTGGGAGGGCATCCAGGAAGCTGAGCGGGTTGGCTTTAATCCTATCAAGATCAACGTGGTTGCCATAAGAGGCCTGAATGATGATGAAATCCTCGATTTTGTCCGCTTAACTTTTGAAAAACCCTATCATATCCGCTTCATCGAGTTTATGCCTGTGGGCGAAAAAAACGCCTGGAGCTATGAAAGGTTCATTCCTGCGGATGAGATTTTGGATAAAATCCGCACCCTAGGGAAGGTCCAGTCGATCGAGAAGAACTCCATCGACGGACCTGCGGAACGCTACAGGCTTGAAGGCGCCCAGGGCGA
>JAHECH010000734.1 GCA_024641835.1 Deltaproteobacteria bacterium | reverse complement strand
GCGCGAGCGTTCCTTCCGCGATGAGGTCGCTCGCGTGTGGGCCAACCAGGTGAATGCCCAGGATCCGTCCACTCCCAGCATCAAAGACGACCTTCGCCTCTCCGGCGATCTCTCCAATCACATGGGGCTTGCCCAGGCTCCGGAAGAGCACAGTCGCAGAGCGCTCATTGTAGCCCTGGTTCCTCGCTTGCGCTTCGGTGAGCCCCACATTCGCCACCTCCGGAATGGTAAAAACAACGCCCGGGATCGCATCATAGGTGATCTCATGCTCTCCGCCGACAGCGTTTTCAGCAGCGACCAATCCCTCTGCAGACGCTACATAGGCAAGCATGGGTCTGGAGGGTCCCAGGGCATCACCGATGGCATAGATTTGAGGCACATTTGTTCTCATCTCGCGGTCCACCGTCATCCATCCCTCTTCATCTGTCTTGACGCCAACGGTCTCGATGCCTGTTCCCGATGTGTTCGGTTTACGACCGATGGACACGAGAATCTTGTCCGCCACTATGACCATGGGCTTCTTGTCAAACTCTTGAGGATCCTTCGTGAATGGAGAAGGGCCAAGGGTTACCAGACATCTTCCCTCGCTTTCCTCCACGCTGTCCACCGTTCTGTTCACGAGGAGTTCTATTTTTCTCTTCTTCATTTCGCGCTGAATGACTTTGGAGCAATCCTCGTCTACGGATGGAAGCGGCAATACCCGCGGCATCGCCTCCACCACGGTCACCTTCGACCCGAGACATGCGAAGATGAAGGCGAATTCGCACCCGATCACACCTCCACCCACGATGAGAAGAGATCTGGGAATGTCCCGGAGGCCGAGAACGTCGTTGCTTGAGAGAATCCTCGCGCCATCAAAAGGCAAGGATGGGATCTCAGCGTAGGCGGATCCCGGAGCTAAGATCAGTCGGTCCCAGGGGACTTCCATCGTATTGCCATCGGCGAGCCTCACGGTGCAGAGATTCATCGCCCGGATGGTCCCGAATCCTCTGATGTATTGGATCTTGTGCTGCTCAAAGAGGTTGAGGAGGCCTTTGATCTGGTGCTGTACTACGGTTTGCTTTCGCGCCATGAGGCCCTCCATGTCCGGCGCAATGGATCCGTTTACCCTGATCCCGAATTCCTGAGACCGCTGGAGCTTATCCAGCAGTTCAGCCGTGGTCTTCATGACCTTGGAAGGGATGCATCCCCAGTTCAGGCAAGTGCCCCCGATGGTGTCTCCTTCAATCACGGTGACTTCGGCGCCGAGTTGAGCGGCCCTGATAGCTGCGGTGTATCCTCCGGGGCCAGCCCCTATCACGGCCACTTTACAAGCCATGTTCACTCTCCCCCATGCACCCCTCCTCGCTTCGCAATGATCATTATCACTTCATTTATATTTTTTCAAGAAAATAGTATAATTTTTTGAGGATATCATAAGAAACCGAAAAAAATATTGACAGATTCACCAATTTGGTATACCCATTCCTCATGAAAATGAGGAAGAAATCAAGAGCCGCATCCAATGCATCCCGCTTGAAGATGGATGAAACCAACCTTTCCATCGTCAAGCGCCTCCGCCAAGGAAGAAAGTCTTTCAAAGACGTTGCCGTTGAGCTATCCTTGTCTGAAAATACGGTCAGAGCGCGCGTCAACAGACTTGTGGAGCAGGGGATCCTCGAGATCACGGGCCTTGTGGATCCCCAGGCCCTCTCAGGCCACAGGATCGTGATGGTGGGTGTGAAGCTCCAGACCATGGATTTGATCAAAAAGGGGGAGGAGTTCAGCAAACTGCGGGGCGTCGTCTCCGTGAGCGTGGTCACAGGCCGCTACGATCTCATTCTGTTGGTTTTCCTTAAAGAGGATTTCGGGCTCCTGGAATTCTACACTGAGGAGGTGGCCAAAGTAAAGAATGTGCAGTCTGTGGAAACATTTGTGGTCTACAAGGCTTACAACCTGAAGGTCCCGTACATCCTGTAAGAGGTTGCGTCTTGAAAGAGAATCCTTTTATTATCATTTCGACCGAAGGAAGAAATGACATGTTTATGAGGACAATTCGATTCACCTAGGAAGGAGTGCCAATCATGAAAGAGATCGCTGAATTGCAACTTCCGGAAAACCTGCGTTATGCAAAAGATCATGAGTGGGCGCGGAAAGAAGATGGGAAAGCGAGAGTCGGCATCAGTGATTATGCACAGGATCAACTGGGAGATATTGTGTTTGTGGAACTCCCTCAAGTCGGCAGGTCCCTGTCCAAAGGGGACCAGTTCGGAACAGTAGAGTCTGTCAAGGCGGTGTCCGAACTGTTCATGCCTCTGGCCGGTCGGATCCTCGCCGTCAACAAGGTGTTGGAGGAATCGCCTGAACTCGTGAACAAGGATCCATACAAGGAGGGATGGATGATTGAACTCAACCCGAGTGATCCCTCCGAGCTGGAGAGCCTTATGAACAAGGAAACCTATCTCCAGATGCTGAAAGGACTGAAGTAAATGCGATACTTGCCTCACACGTCCGAAGAGATTTCTTCGATGCTCAAAGTGGTGGGAGCGGACAGTCTCGAGTCCCTGTTTGCTACGATTCCTTCGGATTGCCGCCGCACCAGAGCCATGGACCTCCCGGAGCCCATGACCGAATGGGGGCTCAACGATTTCATGAGGGCTCTTTCAGAAGCGATTGCGTCCGCTCCTGAGTACAAGGTCTTTGTCGGAGCTGGAAGTTATGAGCACTATATTCCCCATGCCATAGCTTCTCTTCTCAGCCGCTCCGAATTCGTCACTTCTTATACCCCCTACCAGCCGGAAATAAGCCAGGGTACCCTTCAGGCCATCTACGAGTATCAGACCCTTACTGCACGGCTCCTCGG
>JAHECH010000733.1 GCA_024641835.1 Deltaproteobacteria bacterium | reverse complement strand
GCCGGATCTGGATGATGGGACAGAGGAGCTGATTCGAGATTATAACCTTGGCGGCGTCATTCTGTTCAGCCGCAACATAAAGGATCCGCTGCAACTGGCGACGCTCTGTCGTGATCTCCAAGAAAAGGCGATGACCTACCATGGTCGTCCCCTTATTCTCGCTGTGGACCAGGAAGGAGGAAGAGTGGCAAGGCTCAAGGAGCCATTCACTGTTTTCCCTGGGAATTCAGCCGTAGGAGCGAACGATCATCCAGTGGAAAAAGCGATCGAGTTCGGCCATGTCACAGCGAACGAAATGAGGCTCGTAGGCCTCAACATGAATCTTGCTCCGGTGGTGGATGTCCAGAGGGGAGAGCCTGAAAAGCATCTTGCCGGCCGCAGCTTCGGGGAGGATCCGGATAAGGTCGCTCTCCTGGGAAGGACGGTTGTGAGGTCCCTTCAAGAGAATGGCATCATGGCTGTAGCCAAGCACTTTCCCGGCCTTGGGCGAACGACCGTGGACCCCCATTTCCAGCTCCCGAGAATAGAGATTGGCCAGGAAGAAATAGAAAGGATCAATCTACCCCCTTTTCAGGCTGCCATCGATGAGGGAGTGTCATCCGTCATGACATCTCATGCCATTTACCCTGCTTTTGACTCCAAGAATCCCGCAACCCTCTCTCCTGTCATTCTGGCAAACCTGCTCCGGGAGAAGATGGCATTTGATGGATTGGTCATCACAGATGACCTGGAGATGGGAGCGATTGCAAAGCACTGGAGTGTAGCGGAGGGGGCGTATCATGCATTCCAGGCGGGAGCAGATGTTCTCCTGATCTGCAAAGGGCAGGGGAATGCGCTTGAGAGTATAAGGCTCCTTCGCGCTAGCCTGCTCAGGGACGAGATCAAAGTGGAAAGACTGGATCAATCCATCCATAGAATTGATAAGGTGAAATCTCGGTTTCTCACCCCCATGGAGGAGGTCTCCATCGCAAAGGTGAAGGAGTATTTCAGGATGAGTGCCTGAACCGAAACAAAAGGCACAAGGTCTAAGGTTCGAGGTACAAGGAGAAGACAACCCACGACCGACAACCGGCAAACGGCCCATCTCACAAGTCAAAGCCAGTCAGGGTCAGGCGCTTCGATATGAATCGTCTCATTACGGGTAGGATGCTTGAATGTCAATGACCTGGCAAGCAACCGGATCGTTTTGTCCTGAGTGGTATAAGGAGCACCATACCGCACATCACCCACCACAGGGCATCCCACCGCTGCAAGCTGAGCCCTTATTTGGTGTTTCCGTCCTGTGTGGAGACTGATCTCCAAGCGGGACTGATCTCCTTTGACTGCCAGGGTCTTGTAGCTCAGAACGGCCTCCCGGGCATCCGGTGCTTCTTTATCCACGACCTGGACGCGCTTTTCCCCCTTCTTCAAATACGAGACAAGGAGACCCTCGCCAGGGTTCATTTTACCGTGCACTAAAGCCCAGTAAATCTTGGTCACTCCCCTTGAACGGAATTGCTCGGAAATACGGGAGGCTGCCTTGGACGTCCGCGCAAAAAGCACGACACCGGATACAGGCCGATCCAGGCGGTGGACAAGGCCGAGAAAGACCCTTCCTGGTTTGCCGTATCTTTTTTTGATATATTCTTTAGTGATGTCCAGAAGAGTGATGTCGCCGGAGATGTTCCCTTGAACGAGAATCCCGGCAGGCTTGTACACTCCGATCAGGTGGTTGTCCTCAAAAAGAACTTTCAGATTGTCTACGTCCAGGAGGGCGTGAGAAGGAGGTTTCCTCTGGGTCATGCGTTCCCGTCCGAAAAGGATATCAGGAGACCATAAGGCCAGGACGCGGCCTTTTCATGAAAAGCTGCCACCCGGCCTGCCGTCTCTCAAACACTGGTTCCAGCGAAGCAATTTAACTCTGAATGAGAATCAGTACAAGCAGCTTTGGAAATTTCATACTCTCCTTCGGGAGAAAAACGAGGCGTATGACCTTACCCGCATCTACCAGTTTGACAACATGGTGCAGAAGCACTACATCGACTGCATCCTGGCAGCCAAGCTCCTGAACTGGGACCTTCCCTCGCCTCTTCTTGATATAGGCACGGGCGCGGGATTTCCCGGCATTCCTCTGAAGATCGCTTGCCCTGACGTGGAAATCATCCTCTCCGAGGGACGGCACAAAAGGGTGCAATTCCTTAGGGAAGTGGTAGAAGCTCTGGGACTCAAAGGGATTACGGTCTATGATCACAAGGTTTATGCCTCTTTTGGTATGCGCATCCAGGGGGCCATCACGCGGGCTTTGGAATCCATCCCCAAAACTCTGGCGCGCGTCAGAGCGAGCCTGCTTCCCGGTGGAAAGGTCATTTTCATGAAAGGGCCCCAGTGCGACGAAGAGATCCGGAAAGCTTTGATGGAGTTTAGTGGGGAGTACAAGCTCCTGAAGGAACTCTCCTATACGATTCCTCACTCCTCCCATCACCGGAGGCTGGTCATGTTTGAACGCCGAGGGGCTGGTTAGGACTGCTGCAAATCGCTGAATTTGTCCTCTCGCCTTCTCCTCCAGATTCTTCGGTCCCCTTCCTTTGGAAGCCGGTCCCGGCCTTTCAACATTAAGGTGACAATCAAACCGATGACCAGAGCAGCCTGAAACAACCCGAGAAGGGCTTCCACGGTTCTCTGGTTCATGATGATGAGGGCACTGACGCCGAAACAGGCAGAGAGCGTGGAGATGATGAGGACCACTTCTTTCTGGGCAAAGCCAAAAAAGAGAAGCCGATGGTGCAAATGATCCTTATTAACGCATTTCAGGAGCTGGACAAAGGTCTTGGCTTGGCGATTCTTGATTCTGGAGATGTTGACGTAGAC
>JAHECH010000732.1:695-2849 GCA_024641835.1 Deltaproteobacteria bacterium | reverse complement strand
CCCCCAAAGTATAATCTTCTCTCATATCACCTTGTTGCCTTTCGTTAGTTATTATGAATAATTCAGCCGATCCTAACATAGACTACGTAAATATAGTAAAGTCAGGATATGATAGGTGTGCTCAGAAATATTCACAAAATAGATCAAATGAACCCCCACCTGAACTAATACTAATTGAGGTTGTCCCGCAACCCATCGTGAGCGTGGCGTAGCGGGGCGATCTTTTCATTGAAAGGCGGCGCCCTTCATGCTACTCTTGGAGCGGGAGGGGGAAGATGCCTGTATTCAAAGAGTACGACCAGGGCCAGGGAGTATTCCGCGACATCAGACCCAATGAACTTCTCGAACCTGACCATCCCGCACGTGTGATCGACAAAGTGGTGGAGATACTGGATCTCAGCGAGGTCTATGTCGATTACCCCGAAGAGGGAAATCCTGCCTACCACCCGCAGATGATGATTAAGGTGCTGTTCTATGCCTATTACTGCGGGCTGATGAGCAGCCGAAAGATTTGGGACGGCCTGAAGGAGCGAGCCGACTTCATATTTCTCTCAGGGGATCAAGTTCCCGACTTCCGCACGATCAACACCTTTCGCACGCGCCACATGAAGGTATTGCCAAAGCTTTTCGCTCAGATCGTCATGATCTGTGTGCGACTGGACATGGTGGACTTCCAGCATTTGGCCATCGACGGGCAGAAGATCAAGGCGAGCGCGAACTACAAACGGAGCAAGAACAGGAAGCGCACGAGGCAATCCTACCAGAGGGTGAAGGAAGCTATCACACGAGTGCTTGAGAAGCCTGTGAACGAGGATTTCACCGAAGAGAAGAAGGCCGAGCGGTTGGAGAAGCTTCGCAGGCAGAAGGAAAGTCTTCTGGAACTGAAGAAAACACTGGAGGCCATGGAGGACGAAGAAGCCACCGTGAACATGACCGATCCCGATGCCGAGGTCATGAAGCACAAGGATGGAAGAAGCCTGCCCAGCTACAATCACCAAAGCGCGGTGGACGGGAAGCTTGGAGTGGTGTGCGCGGTGGCCACCCGTGAGGAATCCGACAAGCCCGAAGATCTCTTCTCTCTGGTCGATCAGGCAAAAGAGAACGCAGGGAGGGGGCACGAGAAAGTGCTGGCCGATCCTGCCTTCTGCGACTTTGAGGCTCTGCAACAGGCGGAGAGCAAGCGCGAGGAGGAGTACTTCCTGCCCGACAAGCTGTTTGAGGTAACCGAGAGTGGTAGTCGTGGGAAATACGACAGGAACAACTTCGAACAGAAAGACGGGACTGTGGTCTGCCCTGAAGGAAAGCTGATGCAGCTGAAGGGGGTAACGAACTATGAGGACGGTCATACGCTGAGCATCTACGAAGGCAAGGAGTGCGAGAACTGCTCCAAGCGGCAGAAGTGCACCACGGGCAAGAAGAGAACTATTGCCGTGGACAGTCGTGAACCCTTTCGAGAGAGGATGAGGAAGAAACTACGAAGCGATCGCGGACGGGAAACCTACATGAAGCGGCAAGGAATCGTCGAACCGACGCACGGCAACGATCAGCAGAACAAAGGATGGAGAGAACACCACCTACGCGGGAAAGCGAAGGCGGCTCTGGAGTTCATGCTGGTGCGGATCGCGACAAACCTGGGAAAGATTGTGAGATATCGGGCACAGCGGCTGTTGGCGGTTCGCATATGAAGGGCAATCGAGGAGGCGACAGGGAAGAACGTGCCCGCACAAGGCCTATAGGGCCGCGATAGATCGCCGCAACGAAATCTGGGTCAGGCATTGACGCGAATTAGGGGAGGCTGGAAAACCTGGAAAGGTTATCAGACAGCCTCAATTGAATACTGCTTTGCGGAAGGGAAAGACCTTTACTTCATATATTGCATCTGGGTACATGGCTACCCGCAGGGCCGGGGCAACCATCAAAAGATGGGTATGGGCCGAGCCCTTCTCGGAGCAGCCGAGCAGGACGTTATCTCTCTAGGAGGGAAAGGGCTGGCAGCCTGGGGAATATCTATTCCCGTATTCATGAAGGCGGCCTGGTTTAGAAAACACGGATACAAAAGAGTCGATCGTATTGGACTTCAAGAGCTTCTCTGGAAACCATTCACACCAGATGCCATTGCTCCGCGATGGATCCGCGCAAAAAAGAGGGTTGAAG
>JAHECH010000732.1:0-685 GCA_024641835.1 Deltaproteobacteria bacterium | reverse complement strand
GTAGTAACATCATTCATGAACGGTTGGTGTCCTGCGCAGAATCTGGTTTATGAGCGCGCCAAGCGGGCCTCGGCTGAGTTCGCAGATTCGGTCGTCTTTCGGGAGATTGACACATTCAATACGCAGAATTACCGGGAGTGGGGGATTTCGGATGCGCTCTATATAGATGATAGGCGGATCAGGACGGGCCCGCCTCCCAGCTACGAAAAGATCAAGGCGATAGTTGCCAAGAAAGTGAAACGGATCAAGAAATAGAAAAATCCTTTTCCTGGCCGCCGGCCGGCTCACCTGGGCATGGGCGTTGGTCTACCTGGGGATCTGTCTCGTGAGTGTATCAATCAACGGCATGATCACACTGCGCGCCAGTCCCGAGACCATTGCGGAGCGCGGCGAACTCAAGATGACAAAGAAATGGGACAAGGTTGTAAGCGGCCTCTATGCCCCGGCCATGTACTTCGCGCTCCCGCTTGTGGCTGGTCTCGATGTGCGTTTCGGTTAGGCTCGAGATCCCGTGGCCGCGTGGCATGTTGCAGGTGCCGTGGTGCTTACGGTTGGATTGGAACTCTCCGCATGGGCCATGATGGCAAATGCGTACTTCTCAACGGCGGTACGTATTCAGAGCGATCGCGGCCACACGGTGTGCAGCACCGGACCTTATCCGTTTGTGCGGCACCCGGGGTACGTA
>JAHECH010000731.1 GCA_024641835.1 Deltaproteobacteria bacterium | reverse complement strand
TTATGGCCCTGTGTCTGTCGGCGCCCCCAATCAGGAACGGAAGGAAGTTTGCTTGGCGTTCGGCGCGAAGATAGCGAGGCTTGTTAGGAGACTCTCTGGAGATTGAGGAGATGGAACAGAGGTGATGCAGGAAACGTCGTGAACGGAGCAGTAGCTCGGAGCCTTGGGATGAGGCAAAGGACCATTTGCCAATTCAGCCGTTTTATGAAGGGAGGTGATGAACTCAGAGATCGCGTGAGAGGCTCAAGACGGATAGGCTGCCAAAGTTAACGTTTTCAATAGGTATCGAAAGGAGGTATTCAGTATGGCCAAGAGTCTGAAAGATATGCGGCATGATAGTTTCGTTGAAAATATGCGTGAGCTGATGAAGATCCATCCAGAGATCACCTGGGAGAAGGCCTACAATGACGCTATGACTCTTTGGACACTTCATGACTATTCAGCTTTTAAGACTATGGAGGACGAACTCGGGACGGACAAGGCTGTCAAGATGTATGGCAAGTTGTGGGAGCTAAGGTCCAAGCTGGAATGGCCCGACCTTTGCGCAGCGATCGGCAAAAAGCCGAAGGACAAATTCACCATTCGTGATGTGGCTCAGATTATGGTCAAGAGCTTTGCGCTTTTCGGCAATCCCATGCAGATTGTGGAGGAAACCAAAGACAGAGTAACCCTTCGCTGTTTCGATTGTCCCTATACCACTCAGGTCATCTGGAATCTACTCATCCCCAAAGACGCAGAAGCATACAACAAAAAAATCCAGGTGGAGTGCAACCATGCTATTTTTGAGACCTACCTGAAACTCGCAGGCTTGTATGACGAGTGGCTGTTCAATTTTCCCTCACAACTTTGTTTATCGAATCAATATTGCGAGTTTACTTTTATAAGGAAACAATTGAAAAAGTAATTCTCAGCTAAAAGCCGACCTGAGAACGTTCGGCGATACGGTCGTAGCGATTGGTCGGATAGAGAGTGAAGACCTTTCGCATCGTTCTACACCGTTTGGTTCAAAGAATGGTCGCGGATGACATCTCAAAGTGCAGGAGAGAGGAGGTGATCGCAGAGGAAATTCAAGGGGAGTGCGGAATGTGGATTATCAGCTCAAGTCATTTTGCCAAGAAAGGAGGGTTTGAAATGAAAAAGGTGAGATACCTGTTATGTATCATTGCGTTAATGACATTTCTGCCATTTGTTGCAACACCTTGCCCAGCCCGTGCGGCAGAGCCGATAAAGATCGGTGCCATTCTTGACTTTACCGGGCCAGCGGCGATGCTGGGCCCATTGTTCAAGGACGGCATTGTGATGGCCCTTGAGGAGAATAAGAACCAAGTCGCCGGCAGACCCATTGACTTGATAGCCGAGGATACAGCAGGCGACCCCGCCGTATCCCTGGAAAAAGCCAGGAAGCTGGTGGAAAGAGATAAGGTGAATATCATCATCGGACCGCTGATGGGTGATGCCCACTTTGCGATAGACCCTTATGTCGCCACTAAGAAGGTGCTCATCACAACCCTATACTGCGGAGATCTTTCGTTGACGAAGTCCAAACGTTGGTTGATATACCCGACAACCCTGGTCGGCCTGACTATTCCTCTGGGTTGGTACGCGTATGACGCAGGCTACAGGACGATGGACATGATCACCTCCGACTATGCGGGGGGACACGGTTTTATGAGGGGAGTCCGTATGGGCTTCGAGCAGAAAGGGGGAAAAATTACCCAAGAAATTTTGGTCCCTATCGGGACGGCGGATTTCGGCCCCTATCTGACCACCCTGAAGCCAGCGGATAGTGTGTCGTACTTCGTCCCGAATACGGCGGAGAGCTCACGCGTCATCGTGCAGTATCGCGAATTCGGGATCAAGATGCCTCTTCTAGTCACCACCCTCGACGGCGATATACCGGAGCACGTGATGAAGGAGTTGGGTGACAAGGTTCTCGGCCTGAGAGGCCAGGCTGCCTACATCTGGCAGCGAGATGACCCGGTGAACAAGAAATGGGTGGAGGCCATGCAGAAACGCTTTGGAAGGATGCCCGGCGGCATAGAGAACAATTCTTATTGTCTTACCAAGACGATTTTGGCCGGACTCAAGGCCACGAAGGGCGACGACTCCTACGCTAAACTCTGGCCTCAGGTTCTCAAGGTCAAGATGGCTTCTCCGCAGGGTCCCCTTTCTTACTCGCCGGAAGGTGTCGCCATCACCGACGGATATATTGTCGAAGGCAAAATCATCAATGGGCGGTACGTATGGGATCCCGTTAAAGTTTACCCTCAAGTTGTTGACCCCAGATTGAAGAAGTAATCAGCGTGCGAGGGCAGATCGGGGATCTTTTCCCGATCTGCCCACTTTTTCTGGTCCCCTTGTCTCCGGCGATTTGCGCATGAGAGAAGACCGACATGGAACAAATCATTATTAATCTCCTGAATGGCCTGTCTTATGGGATGGTGCTCTTTCTCATCGCCTCCGGGATGTCCATCGTGATGGGAGCCATGAATATTACCAACCTCGCTCACGGCGTTCTCTACATGCTGGGTGGGTATGTGGGGTGGACTGCAGCAGTCAAATTTGGAGCGCCTTTTTGGGTGGGTGTACTGGCAGGTGGGCTCGCAGCAGGGCTGAGCGGATTGGTGATCGAGCGGGGATTCTTGCGCTTTCTCTACAAGCAACCCAATGAGCAGGTTTTGCTGACTTTCGGATTTGTCTACATATTTACGAATCTCTGCCTATGGGCGTGGGGAGGATGGCCCAGGATGCCTTTCACTGCGGATTTCCTGTCTGGATCGTTCAACCTCTTTGGATGGGCGTATCCCAAGGCTCGAATGGCAAACATCGTTATCGGGTTTGCGATGGCTGTCATCC
>JAHECH010000730.1 GCA_024641835.1 Deltaproteobacteria bacterium | reverse complement strand
GGAGCAGCACCGTGGTCACGGCAAAAGTTTGGTCGAAGATCTGCAGGATTCCCTTCCGGAGTTCCGAGCCCGATATCATCTCAAGGGAATGTTTTTGGCCGCAGCATTTCAGGATCTCGGATCGAAGTCGCTGGCTAGCCTTTGCAGGATCCGGATGATGGTCCGTGAAAAAGAGGCGGACGCCGCTCCACTGCCGATCGCCGGTGAGAGCCTGGAATCGCTTCAGCTCGAAATAAACCAGGCCGCCCCGGGTCCTGTAATCGCGGAATACGCCTAAGACGGGCAGGTCCAGCGTCGCCTCGCCGATGATAACCCGATAACGTTTCCCCGGGGTCAAGCCTGTCTGATTCGCGAAGACTTCTGATACGAGAATCCCTTGGCCACGGGTCAGCCGGTCCCGGACCGCCTCAATATTCCCGCTGATCATGAGAAACTTAGCGTGGCGAAGGAAAAGCTCAAAAGGGATCGCCTCGAACTCATACGGAAATCTACCGTACCGGAGCTCAATGTGGCGGTACGGCAGGATCTCCACCTTGTCCAGGCGCTTCAAGCCGTCTATCACTTCTTGTGGAAGGGAGTCCTGGTATTGGTTGATTCCTGCCATCTTGGGACGCACGAAAAAGTCTCCAGCAAGGGTCTGGTTGACCCACAGGGAGACGCTGTCCCTGAAGCTGTGAACCATGATCACCAGAGCTACAAATAGGGCCATGGCGGTGATCAGTGCGCCTACCGAAATGGAAGCCCGATCGCCAACATCACGTACGTATCGTGCTGCAAGGAAACCGGGCTCTCCAGCCACGCGGCGAAGAAAGGATGGTAAATGAGAACCCATCCATTGAAGCACCGGCAGCGAAAGCAATGAGAAACCGACCACAAGGACAAGAACGGCTGCGTACCCGTTAAAGGGAAAGCCGGGAGGCCCGGGCAGCTTCGCGACAGGCCATGTAAGGCCGATCAAGAAAAGGCCCATGAGCGTGAAATGGCGCGCCGGCCGCCTCCTGCGCCGGGGGGAGTTGAGAGTCGCCATCGCTTCGCGGGGAGGGATATAGGTCGCTTCGTGAGCGGGTTTGTATGCGGCGAGCAGGGAAACGGTGAGAGTCACCAGGAAAGAGAGCAAAATTTCCCAGAAGCTCAATTGAATCGTTTCAACGCGCACTCGCACGAAAAGGTTGGTAATGGTGCTGCTCACGGCTTTCAGAAGGTATTTGACGAATACGGAACCCAAGGGAATGGCCAAGAGCCAGCCGGAGATGCCGAGGATGAAGCCTTCTGAAAGGATCATGACAAAGATCATTCGCGACGAGGCGCCCAATGAACGAAGAATGGCCAGTTCCCGCCGGCGCGAAGCAGCATTCAGGGAAACGAGGCTGTAGACAAGGAACATTCCCACAAAAAGAGAGACAAAACTCAGGACAGAGAGATTGAGCTGGTAGGCGTTAATCATGGCACGCCCGGAATCTCTGGTCTCGGTGGGCGCCCGCAGAACGATGCCTGGAGGAAGCAATGCGCGGATCTCGGCCAGATCCTTCTCGTTTGCGCCAGGTTTGAGGCGGAGGTCAATCCGGTCCACCCAGCCCTGCCAGCCCGTGAATTCCTGCATGGTTGAAATATCAGCCAGGGCCACATAGCCTCCGTCCACGAGGGAAAGGCCTTTTTCTTCCAGGAAACCTGCGAGGTGAAACTGCTTAATCTGGTTCACATGCTCCAGTGTGACCTCGCTTCCCGGGGAAAGACCCTGCTGCCGGGCTAAACGCCGGCTCATGACGATGGTGTAAGGAGTGGCAACCAGGTCGAGCCATATGCGACTCACCTGGCCGGAGCTCGGGTCAATCTCCCACTGTCGCAGGGGCTGATCCAGTATCGGGTCGAGGCCAATCATCAAGAAAGGGTCGGATTCTTTTTGAGAAGAGGAGACATAGGAGGTGAGCAGAGGAGAGGCGGCCTCAACAGCGGCATGGTTGAGGAGCCTCGCGACCAGGGTATCGGGAACCCGGCCCCCTGGCCTGATCACTGTCCAGTCTGCCTTGCCGGAGAGGAGATCCATGGCCCGGGTGAAGGAATCGAGTGATGCATAGACGGCAAGACGGACACTCGTGAATACGGCTGCTCCCAGGGCGATGCCGAACATCACGGCAAGAACACGTACGGGATGATTGCGCAGGTGGCGCACGCTGAACCAGCCCATGAAGCGAAGGAAGAAGGTCAGGCGCTGCATGAGGCTGTCTCAGTAACTCTGCCGTCCTTTAGACATATTCTGGAAGTTGCAAAAGGATCGGCGAGGCTGCTGTGGGTAGCGATGATAACGGTTCGATCGAACCGGCGGTTCAACTCCGCCAGCAATTCCATAACCGCCTGGCCGTTTCGGCTGTCCAGGTTCCCTGTTGGCTCATCGGCGAGAATGATGGCGGGTTCGTTGATCAGAGCTCGCACGATGGCCGTGCGCTGCATCTCGCCTCCAGAGAGCTGGGATGGATAATGATCGAGCCGGCTGGTGAGACCCAACCACTCCAGCCATTCAAGGGCGCGCTCCTTGACTCCTGAATAGTGCCTGCCGGCAAGAAGGGCAGGGAGGCAGACATTTTCCATGACGGTCAGGGTGGGAAGAAGATTGAAGGATTGAAACACCATGCCGACAGTGCTTCGACGATACTGATTCAACTGGCTAGGGCTCGCTTCCCGTAAGTTGTTTCCGCCGACGGTTAATGTGCCGCGGGTGGGCTGATCCAAGCCTCCCAATAGAGCGAGAAGCGTGCTTTTTCCCGAGCCGCTGTTGCCTTTCAGAACCACCAGCTCGCCTTTGGATATTTTGAGGTTGACGTCCTGGATGCCGATGACTTCCCCTGAGCCCAGGGAGTAGATGCGGGT
>JAHECH010000729.1 GCA_024641835.1 Deltaproteobacteria bacterium | reverse complement strand
TCTAAAGACCATCGGACCACGCACAATGATTTCGCCTGTCTGCCCCTGAAGCACGTCTCGGTCGCAGTCATCCACAATCCTAATACTGGTCAATGGCATAGGCAGGCCTGCAGAACCTGGCCTGTCCTCATAGCGGCCCAGAGTAACTTCACTTGAAGTTTCAGTTTGACCGTAGAGGATCCAGAAGGAGCCCCCGGTCTGCCTTTGATATCTTTCTATAGTTTCGGCGCTCTCAACTCCCAATACAGCCCTTAAGCAGGAGAGGTCGGCGTTAACAGCTTGATGTTGGTCTAGTATGGCAGTCAGAACAGGGGGAAACTCGCAGAAGACAGAGACCCTTTTATCTTCAATCAACTGCACGGTTTGTGCCGGGTCAAAGCTACTCACATTCACATTAAGGCAACCGGCGTGAAAGGCCATCCATGCCATGGTGAGTCCACCAACGTGAAAAAGAGGTAACAAGTTCAAATGCACATCCTGCGGAGTTATCTGAAGTTGGTATCCTAACTGCGTTTCAGTGCTTATGATGTTGCCATGGGACAACAGTGCACCTTTTGGTCTCCCGCTTACAGCCGCACTGTGTATGATTATAAGTCCATCATCGGTTGTTAGTTCAGGCATTTCGAAATCGCCTGAATTTTCCAATAGCGACTCAAAATCGGGGGGGAAAACTTTGTCTCCTCTCAGATGGAAATATTTTCGAATAAAAGCGCAGTCCCTCTTTAGCCACTGGCATGATTCCTGAAATTCCTGATCGACAAAAAGGACTTTTGGCTCGCAATCCTCCAGATTATACTTAATTTCATCACGGGACAGTCGCCAATTAATGGCCAGTATGATCGCCCCAAGTGCAGAAGCAGCAGCGATTAGAAGAAAATATTCAACACTGTTTTTCCCAAGCGCTCCAATGCGATCCCCCTTGTTTAATCCGGCTTTCTGTAAACCGGTAGCGAGACATTCCGTTTTGTCTTTGAACTCGGCAAAAGTCAGACTTTTCTCCTCGCATGCTTCGAACCATGCAGGCCGGCCGCTGAAGACTCTGGCATTTCGCTTTACAATATCGTAAACAGTGAAGTCATGAACGCCCATTGCTTTTCATGTCTCTATCAGGCATGCAATTTCCAGATCAAAAAGAGTTCAACGCCAACCCGTGCTGACCTGTATCCTCCCTTCGGGAGATAATCGCTACCTGGCAAGGGACGCCTTGGATGCAGGCCAGCAGAATTCCATGAGCCATGCACCCGCCACCCATGACGACGATCTTCTTGACACAGATTATTCCGATTCTCAGATCGCACCCTGTGAGGATGACCTTTGCCTTTCGATGATAGCCACCCTTCCCCCTGTTAAAGTCGCGACATCATTTCCATGTAGTTTTCGATCGCCATGCGCACCCGCTCCGGAGAGAAGGTTTTGGGATCACACAGGTCGCCCTCAAGATCCATGAAGACCACACCACGCTCGTTCAGCCGCTCTCTTATGAGGGAAAGAGCGCCATTCCCCTGGCGACAGGGAAAATGGGTGAAAGAAACCACCCCATCAATATGAAATTCCTCGACCCACTTCAAAATCGTCTGTATCCGTTCCTCAACTGGTCTTATAAAGCGGCTGTCGAGGATCCACTCAGTGATGGAACGGAGTGGTCTATTTTCGGAGAGAGGATGCATAAATTCGTAGGTGAATTCCTCGGCCACAATACGAGCACCATATTCTCTGAAAGTGTCAAAGATGTTCGTGGGGTAGGAGGGATTCGCAAGTAACCACAGCAGGCGGAATCTTTCACCGCCGTCGGGTCCCCTTTCCCTCGGCGCGTCCCTCAGTTCCTTCAAAAACTGCTCATAAATGGCAACCAGTTCAGGTCTCCCGAGGAGCATGCCGCCCAGCATACCCATGGTGTAGCCTTTATTCCCGGGCAGGTATGGCGAGGGCTGCTCCTTTCTCAGTCCCTGTACCTCTTCCAAGATCGCCATCGCCCGATTGTGATTCCGAATGTACTCTACCAGGGCAGACTCGTCCACAGTCCTCCCGGCCAATTTACAGAGGGAAGCGAAGACCTCCCTCACCTGCCCTTCCACATAGATGAGGGCGCTTTCATCCCTCTCTATAGGCACGTCAATAAGATGAAATGGTACCCGGAATTTCTCCTTGAATATCTCATTGCATTTTGATTTTCCGTCACAGAAGTGCGTCGTGCTGACTAGAAGGTCCGCGCGTGGGTAAAATCCCAGTTTCTCGGCCCCGAGGGCCACCCTGTGTGCGGTACACGTGTCCACTGCATAGCCTTGCCGGTTGCATGCGGACAGAGCCTCCCCGGCCTTTCGTTGGCCAGTCAGTTGCATGGCTGCGTATTCAAAGTCAAAAGGCACCACGTTGAATGGCCAGTAAAGGACCATAGGAAAGCAGTAGGCGGTGGTCCACACGACCTTTGCGCCCGGTTCAAAGGCAGCCAGACCCAGATGCGCCACCTCGCGGAACAGCATGGCACCAGCATCGGGGCCGCTTTGCAGCTTTTTCTCAGCACGCTTTTTAAATTCTTCGTAAACGCCACGCATATCAAAACTTCTGAGCTAACATCTCAGCAAACGCTTCCACCCGAACTTTGACCTGTCCCCCTACCCCTTCGGTATAGTCACTCTCGATATGAAGCAAGGGGATGGCGCGTTCCATCAACAAGGCACGCAGCCGAGGTATGTCAAAGCTCGGCTGATCGCAATACTTCAAACCGATATAAATGACTCCGTTTGCCTTAACCTTTTCAACCTCGCTGATGAGTTTTTCCACGTGCGACGGACTTCCCTGCATGCGGGCGCAGGGCCATCGCATCAGATACCGGCTCGCCAGGTTCCTGAATGGATCGCCACTTTCAG
>JAHECH010000087.1 GCA_024641835.1 Deltaproteobacteria bacterium | reverse complement strand
GTACTTCATCGATCTATAGAATGCGCATGGGGTGCGCCCTCGAAAGCTCTGACCAGACAGGTTTGGGCGTGCCAGTGGCGTCTATGGCTGCATCAAAGGAACCAGCCTTCAGCGCATCAATATATTCGGAGGATCTTTTAAATGGGGCCACTATCTTTATATCGGGCACATTCACGCCGTATGCCTTCATGGTCGCAAGGAATACGTTTTCGGTGAGCGGCGAACCGTAAGCGTAACCGTATACCCTCTTCCCTTTAAAGTCCGCGTAAGACTTTATGTCCTTTTCAAGGGTTATCGCAGCAACCGGCAGCATAAATGCCTGCAGAACAGCTCGTATGGGCATTGGACCCATGCTCTTGAAGACTCCTACCCCGTTGAAGGCATCCACTGCAACTTCCGGGGTTATCGGGCCTATGGTCAGACTTCCGGACTTAATCAGCCTACACACTCCCTCGCCGCCGGAGGTGCTTACCGGTGTCGCCTGCACACCCAGGTATTCCTGTATCATTCTACAGAGGGCATTGGCGACTACCGAATAACCTCCCCCGCCTGTCCCGGCGCCGACCATAACGTGCTTCGGCCAATCTTTTTTCACGTCCTCAGGGATGGTAGCCCTTTTCGAGGCCGCCATAGATGACACTGCGAAAATGAGTGTCACCACCAATGTCAGGAAAATAGTGGAAATCCCTTTTCTCATAGCTTCCTCCTTTCTCTGTCTTTTTCGACTGTCGGACGCCAGCGCACCTTTGCCGTTGCCTAGGGACACTGGAAACGAAGGCCAGGTTTCAGGTTTTACCATGTCAGATTTTGTGACAAATTCGAAAGCGTTAACTGCTACTCACAGCCCTACTGTCCCAAGGGCTGAGCAACCTTTGCAATCGATTGACACCATGCCGCATCACGCGGCCTTCAAGGCCTACCCCTTGCCGGCCCTTGCGACCACCTCAGCAGCAGCAATGCGCGCGGTTACTGCTCCTTTAGTCAACCCCGTTCCGCTTGGATAATTGTGGAAAAAAACGCCGCCTGACATTTCTCCGATCGCGTAAAGCCCGGCAATGGGCATGTCACGGGTATCGATGACCTCTGTTTTTTCGTTCACCTTCAGACCACCATACGTGAACGTTATCCCGCATACACACGCATAGGCAACAAATGGCGGGGTATCAATCGCCTGGGCCCAGTTAGTCTTGTCAGGTTTTAGCCCGTTAGTCCTTCGGCCATCAAGCTTCGAGGGATCAAAGGGCGTGTCTTTCCCAATTGCTCGATTGTACGTTTTGACCGTATCGACAAGAGTATCGGAGTCGATTTCTATTTCCTCGGCGAGCCCTTCAAGAGTGTTACTTTCCGCCCTCATTGCATTTTGGTATTCAGGTCTCAAAAGATCCATTACCTTTGCATCGAAGATCTGATAGGCTACTCCACCCGGTTGTTTTGTGATCTCCCTTCCCATCTTCGCGTAAGTGTAAACAATAAAATCCTCACCCTCGTCAACAAAGCGCTTTCCCTCAGTGTTGACGATCATGCCAAAAAGGTACGAGTAACGTATAGCTCCAACTGTTTCCGCCTCTATCTGTGGTGAGTCTTCACTGACAATGGACGCATGGCAGCCACCCCAATGACCGGCAGACTGTGCCCCTATCTCGAAGGCCATTCTTAATCCGTCTCCGGTATTGTAACGTGTACCTCTCAGCTTGACTAGATCCCAGCCCTCTCCAAGATAACAGCGGCGCATTTCCCGGCTGCCTTCGAACCCGCCGCATGCGAGGATTACGCTTTTGGCATCGATCTGTATCATCCCCTCTTTCGATTGAGCAATCACGCCGCACACCTCACCATCAACATTCGTGAGGAGAGACCGGGCCGCAGTATCATATAGCACGGGGATACTTCGCGACTCTGCAATGGCATAGAGCATCTCAACCAGTCCTTCGCCTGAATTGCCGGCGGTTAACACCGTCACCCCGGAGGGCCAGAAAAGCTTGCCATCTTTCTTGATCATCTGCCCTGTGTTAAGGCCCCATATCACACCCTGCTCTTTCATCCAGAGCATGGTTGCATACGATTTATTGACTATCATCTCAGCCCACCGTTGCTCTGCCAGGCCTTCAGTTACGCGCATCAGATCAGCATAATATGCATCCTCGGTATAAGGTGCGATTTCGATCTCCCCACCGTGTGGCAGCACGGAATCCTTCAGGAGTAGCTCAAAATCCCTGGTTCCTTTCATGGCTATCCTAAAGTGGCCTCCAGAGAGCCTGCTGTTCCCTCCTCTTTTATCTCGCGGACTCTTCTCTATAACCAGCACGTTTGCTCCGCGATTGGTCGCTTCAATCGCTGCCACCAAACCAGCGTTCCCACCCCCGATTATGACTACATCAACTCCCATTTTCTTTTTGACGTCCAAATCACTTCTCCTCCTTTCTTGCCTGCTCAATAAGCTCCGGAATTAATTGATGTATATCGTCGATGACGCCGTAATGAGCCGTCTGGAATATGGGGGCCATCGCGTCCTTGTTTACCGCGATGATTATCTTCGAGGTCTCCATCCCTATCACATGATTTCCCTGGCCGGAGATACCGAGCGCGAGATAAATAACGGGGGAAACGGTTTTACCAGACAACCCTACCTGGTGGCTAGACGGTAGCCAGCCCAGATCCACCACAGGCCGAGAACAAGAAATCATACCACCCAACAGGCTGGCAAGTTCTTGCACCATGGGTAGACTGTCCGGGCTTCCCAGACCTCGGCCCACCGAAATGAGAATCCTTGCTTTCGTAATGTCCTCTCTCTCACTAACTGGTTCCTTGAGGATCTGTATGACTTGCGTCTTCTCGGCCCTCCATTCTTCTTGCCTGGAGAACTTTCTGATCGGAAGGCTTTTCTGGGACCTGACAAGCCCCTCGATTTCCACCTCCTTCAGAGAACCTTTCTGAATGGTGAAGATGGCCCCCTGAGTAATAGGCACCTCAAATGTGGCAGACACTTTACCTTCATAAACCAGTCGCTTCACCGTTGCCATTCCGTCGCTGAGTTCGAAATTAACACAACCGGTTAACAGTGGAATGCCTAGAGTGGCGCCAAGGGCCGGTCCCAGTTCCATACCCTGATGGGTGAAACCGAGAAAAACCAGACCCGTCCCTTCGCTCTTCACAATGTCGGTGAGCACCCTAATCACGACTTCCATATTATATTCATCCCCTGCAGAAACATCGGCCACCAGGAGTTCGTCGAGAAAACCGTGCAGGCTCTGTTCCTTCCCCCTGAGGTGGCTCCCGACCACTATACCTCGTATTGGACCCCGCCCTTCCTCGGGCACCGCTCGCAGCTTTGCCGCAATTTGGAGCACCGCTGGGTCCACTTTTTCCTCAGTAGGCTCAATATAGACGAGACTGTACATAACGGTATCCCTCTGCTAAAGATTCTTTTTCACGATATCCAAAATTTTCGCGATTATCTCTGATCTTTCGCCGCAGATAATTTCTGCGTGCGTCCTGGACTCCGGGGCTGAGGCAGCGACCACGCGGTATCTCATGACGCTCGACAAGTCCGAAGGCATATCCGCTTTGCCGACCATTCCCCAGAGCTTTATGGGGATGCCCGCCATTTTGCGTCTTTTCATCGCGGAAACATACTTCAGTGGCGATATTCCCGACTGTACACAAAGAAGGGCCGGCAGGGTTAATGTCATTTCGAGTTTTCGACCTCCACCGATCTCTTTTTTTATCCGAACGGAGTTTTCTTCTAAGCCGGTAATCTCGACCGCAGCATAGCCAACTGGCATGCCAAGTCCGTGGGCTACATATGTCCCCACCTGTCCGCCCATCCAATCAGAAGATTGCACACCCGTCAGTACGAGTTGCGGGTGGATTTCGGACAACACGCCTATCAATGCGCTTGCCGTTAATTCTGGCGTGTCCACCTCTGTCTCAACCCTTAGAACCTTGTCAATACCTTTTGCCATGGCGATATAGAGCGCCTCTTGGGCTCTGAGCGGACCTAAAGCAATCGCCCATATCTCTGCATCACATAATCTCCTTAACCCGAGTGCAGCTTCCAGCGCATACGCATCCACTTCATTAAGAAAGAGATCCCTCTGATTGGTCCTGATATGTCCGTCAACAATCTCAACGTCATCCGGCTTCACATCGACCGGGACGGCCTTGCAGCAGACGGCGACCCTCATGCTTCGCCTCCTTTTATAGACGCTTTGAATGTGTCGAGCGGATTCGCCCAGGAGCCGGACCTTCACTTCGCCCTCTCTTAAAAAGTCAGTTTCGAGGTTAAGGTCATCTCACTGTTCGCTGTAGGCGGCTCAGATAAGAAGTAAAGCAATATGTATGACATTAGTGTAGAACTACATATCTTCCTTTTTTTTTCTGGGTGTCAAGAAATATTTTGATGCCTAGATCAGGTGTCTCCGTGAAAGAGCAGTAGTGCAGTTTTTTCACATGATTGACCTGGTTTCGAACCGGCACAACTCCCCACTTAAACAGATTAATGGGCATGCACTTGACCTGGTCGCCTACTGGCCACAATACTTCACAAGGCCTTGATCGACGATCGTAATCGATAATTCACGATGCGTTTCTAGTTTCTCAGAGAGGTGAATCTCAACGATGTGACCATACTTCTATCAGTAATCCTCGTCCTTTTGCTGCTCGATTTTGCAGCCCACCCTGTAGAGATCACGCTCACCAACACACCCGCCAAGGTGTACTTCAGTCCCAATGACGGATGCACTGACGCCATTGTCAAGGAGATAACCAACGCCAAGAGTGAGATCGTTGTCCAGGCCTATCCCTTCACCTCCGCACCCATTGCCAAAGCTCTAGTTGGCGCTCATTAGCAGGGCGTGAAGGTCGAGGCTATCCTGGATAAGAACCAGAGGTCAGAGAAGTACATATCAGCCCCCTTTCTGGCCAACTCGGGGATACTCACCTTTATCGATGCCCATCACGCCATAGCCCATAACAAGATCCTGAACATTCACAGGTCAACGGTGATCACGGGGTCGTTCAATTTCACCAGGGCATGGGAAGAGAAGAAAGCTGAGAAACTTCTTATCATCAAGTCGAAGGAGTTGGCTGGGATTTACATCGAGAACTGGAATAGACACAGGCAGCATTAAGAAAGGTATGAGGCGAGGTATTAACTGGCTGAGGCGAGGTGCTGGATACAGACTAGAGAACAACCCCCCCGACATAATGGCTCAAGGGCTTCCTGGAGATTCATGATGTGAGGATGAATGGGCGAAAAAATTGATATTAGATTATCATTCATTATCAATTGAAATTGCTTTTGTGACCCCTATGTGACCACTTTTCAAACGACGGTATGCACAGCTAGTTGATATGATTCACACGATGCACGCTATGCACCAAAGAGGAGAAAACCCAGGCAATCGGAGATACGCAATGATGTTAATAAGTTAGGTTAATATTTTACGCAAAACTGACCTGCTTTGGGAGCAAGGTGTCGGGGGTTCAAATCCTCTCGCCCCGACCACCCTTTCGCCGGAGATTGTCTGCTATCTTTCGAAGCACATGAACGTGACGAGCACTATCATGTACAATGTTACTCATTTTTTGCTGTAAATTTTTTCGCTCGCGTGGTATTTATTTTCTCATCAGAGTGGTAAACCTCTGCCTGTTTTCTCTCGCTGCCCAAATTCGGTAGAGAAATTCTCGTAACCAGGGATACTTATAGTTCATTTCCGGTGAGAAGGGACGGCACAAATGTTGCTGGTCTATTATCGTTTCTAGGTCAACGAAAATTCCTCAACCTTGACTTATGGACACAGGATGCCCTGTTGGAAAATGAGCAAAGCGGTTTTTTTGGAGTAACAGAGAGGACTTGTGATGGCAAAGAGAATTCGTCTGCCTTTCGACCGGCGCTCCGGCAAAGACCGGCGGCAAGTGAATAATCGGGGCTACTTTCGCCTTGCAGGTGTAGAAAGACGAGGTGGAACAGAGCGTAGGACTCACGAAGAGAGAAGAAAAGACTGGGTCAGGATGACCAGGTGGTCCAGCCTATGGCGAGAGTCTCCGGACTTCGAAAGATTTATAAATTTGAGGCTAATCCAGTAGACATGGCTGGACTCAGAGTCGCTTTCTCGCCGGAGAGCCCCTCATCGTCACCCCTGTTTGCGATGCGGGTCGCCGGCCCGTTGTGTGCTTCTGCACTCTATTGTGGAATGGGCCATTCCCCTCTTTCCTTAAGAACCTCCCTATAGACTTCCAGGGCTTCGTTCACGGCGGGCATACCAGCATAGGTCGCCAGTTGGAAGAAAACCTCAGCCAGCTTCCTGCGATCACACCCCACATTCAAAGCGGCGTTGATGTGGAGTTTTAACTCTCTCCTCGCACGCAGCGCTGCCAGTATGGCGCAAGCGACCATCTGCCTTTCGGGCAAAGTGAGGACTGTTCTGGAATAGAGATTTCCCGTGATGAACATGGACAGGTCATTCGCGAGGTCCCTGTCAAATTCTTTCCATGTCAGATAAGGGGGATCCATTTTGGCGCCTTTGCTGAAGAGCTTCCTAGCCGTCTCCTGCGTCCTCTTCTTGATTTCCTCGTTGCTCACGCTCATTCCTCCTTATTCTATTCTGCTAAACCCCTCGCCTCCTATTCGCTCTTTATTCCGAGGTGATCCGGTTGTCAAGAATCTCCTTTTTGACGTTGATTTAGTAACCCATGTATGTGATAAAAAGACTTTCCTGGGAAGTGGAAAAGAACAAAGATGCAAGATACCAACGAACTGAAAAATACCGATCCGGATCAAGTGATCGCCACCATCACAAACCAGCAGAATCCGGAGCAGTCAGTGAAAATCAAATACCTCAAAACTCAGAGTGCCTTTATCACGTCAGGAATTCAGGCTCATTTGGGCATGAAGGAGATCCTCATTCCTGCTCATCTGGTCGCGGCTGATTTTCAACTCATAGCGGCTATCATTTCCGCTATCCTAGAAAGGATCTCCATGGCTCGCGAAACGGACGCGCCTTTTGCATATGCAAATCGGTTTGAGGTTCTAGACAAGAGGTATACGCTGGCGGAATATGGGGAGTACATGAAACTGGAATGGGAATGAGCATCGTCACTTTGGTTTGAGATCATAGTTCTGCTCATAGGTTCCCATTCCCGTGATCACGACCTCTGATTTCTCTTTCTGGTAACCCTGAGCCTCCACTTTTAGCTTCCACGTGCCCTCTTTGAGATTGATCACTTCATAGTAACCAGAAGCATTGGTCTCTGTCTTAGTCTTCCCATCCCCTCTGCAGGTGACCTTTACACTCTTAACGGGCTTTCCAGTGCTCTGATCCTTGACGACGCCGTAGATGGCAGTAATATTGGGCGGAGGCCCCCCGTCATATTCATCTGACCCAATAACCGCTGTTGCCCTCTCCGCTGCTCCTTTGGCTTGGTACATGCGGGCCTTGCCCTCGAAAATGACGCCTTCATCGATCACGACCGTCGGCGACTGGATATTGCCGAATACCTTCCCAGGGGCGTGGAGGTCCACCCTTTGCTCAGCCGTGATATTTCCGTGGATCTCGCCGCTGATAGAAATGTATGAAACATAGATGTCGCCTTCAATGAGAGCTTCTGCACCCACAGTCAAATTGCCCTTTGCAGATATCTCCCCCTTGAAATGACCATCGATGCGAATGGGCCCTTCAAACTTCAGCTTGCCCTCAAAAACGGTTTCTTTTCCCAAAAAAGTGATTGCCTTATCCGATCCTTTCATGAGAGAACACCTCCTCTCCTGCCAGCTTTTCCATCTCGGCCGAACCATTCCACCTGTCTCCAGCCGGGGTCATCGACATTTTATACTCCGAACAACTCCTTTTTTCAACCGCGTGCTCAAGTGTCATGTCTGCACGGCCCCCCCGATGGGCCACAAGCGCTCACTTAACCGGCCGATGATACCTTTTCTTCCGTTCCAAGTCTTCCAGGCCGCAAGCCATAGGCTGTAGGGGAGGGGTTTGAACCCCTCCCTTTCAATGGCTGGCTCATGAAACAGAAGCGGTTTTGCCACCACGCCTGTTTTTTGCATCATGAGCAAGTGAGCAGAGCACAGGGACGACCACCAGCGTGAGAAGGGTGGCAACGCTCAGCCCAAAAATCACGGCCACAGCCATGGGACCCCACCACTGGGTTGATTCACTGCCAATGTCCCAGGCAAATTTCTTGAAATCGAAACTGATGCCGGTGGCCATCGGGATCAGCCCCAGAAGGGTCGTGATGGCTGTCAGCATCACAGGTCGAAACCGCGTCATGCCCGCCTGGATCAGGGCATCACGCGAATCAAGACCTCTTCCCAAGAGCTGGTTGTAATAGTCAATGAGCACAATGGCATTGTTGACGACGACTCCTGCTAGGCTGATCACTCCGATACCGGTCATGATGATCCCGAAGGCCGTGCCTGTAACAAGGAGGCCGAAGAAAACGCCGATCAACGAGAGAATGACCGACGAAAGGATGATGAAGGGTGTGGTGAAGGAGTTGAACTGGGCCAAGAGGATCATGAGGATAATGAACAGGGCTGCTACAAAGGCCTTGCTCAGAAAAGCCTGGGCCTTTTCCTGCTCCCTCTGCTCTCCTGTGAACCTGTAGGTATATCCTCTGGGCCAGTCAAAATCCTTCTTCAGCTTCTGATCGATTTCTTTGATCACGTCATTGGCCAGCCGGCCCGCGACATCACCCGACACGGTGACTACCCTTTTCTGATCCAGCCGCTGAATCGCCCCGACACCAGTCGCGAGGGAGGCCTCCGCCACACTTGTGAGAGGAATGGGCTCGCCGTGGGGCCCGGACACGGTGATTCGCTTAAGGCCCCCCACTGAATTGCGGTCCTTTTCAGGAAGACGCGCCATGATGTCATATTCATCTTTGCCTTCCCTGAAGACGCCCACTTTCACGCCATTGATGGCCGCCTTGACCGTATAGGCGATGGTGTACGCATCCAGGTTGAGCAAAGCTGCCTTCTCCTTGTCTATCCTGACCAGGATTTCCGGCTTGCCTTTGACAAAGTTGTCCTTCAAATCCACAAGGCCCGGAATGTTTTTGATCCGATCACGAACCCGGCGAGCAAGTTCCCCGAGTTCGAGGATATCCTCCCCCGTGATCTCCATGTTTATCGGCGGACCCGTGGGCGGACCTTCCTGCTCTTTTTCCACCTGCACTTCAGCGCCTTTAATGGTGTTGAGAAGCTTCTCCCGGATCTCCTTCACAATCTCCGAAGAGGGCCTGGACCGCTCATGGAAATCCTTGAAGTCCAAGGCTACCCGGTTGATGTGGGTGCCTGTGCCGCCCTGGGAGAAAGGGTCCCCCCCTACGGATCCAATGTTGGAGATCACATAGCGGATGTCAGGATACCCGGAAACGATCTTTTCCACCTGAGCCACCATGCTGTCCGACGTATCCAGGTTCGTCCCCTCAGGAGCCTTGAGGTGTACATAGGCCCTCCGGGGTTCAGTGTCAGGGAAGAATTCGGTGCCCTTGCCGAACAGGGCAAAACCCATGGTTGAGACGATCAGCAGGAGAAATGCCGTGCCGACCACGAGGAGGCGATGATTCAAAGCCCAGGTGAGCAAGCGCAGATACACCCTTTTGATCCGGGACTCTTTTGCCGTAACCTTTCCGTTCTCGGCGCTGATCTTGACCTTCTGGTAGCGAGAGGAAAGAACGGGATTGATGACCAGGGCAACAAACAGGGATGCGGTGAGCACTATGATCACGGTCTCGGGCAAAAAGAACATGAACTCACCCATGATTCCGGGCCAGAAGAGAATGGGGGCAAAGGCCCCGAGGGTGGTCAGGGTGGAGGTGATGACGGGCCATGCCACTTGGTCGGTTGCCACGAGGGCTGCCTCCCCCCGGGTTTTCCCCTGCTGCATGTGGCGATAGATGTTTTCCACGATCACGATGCCGTTGTCCACCAGCATGCCCAAGGCGAGAACGAGAGAGAATAGGACCACCATGTTGAGTGTCACCCCGAACCCGTAAAGGATCGTGAAGGTGATGAGCATGGAGTAGGGAATGGCCAGGGAGATAAAAACCGCCGACTGGGTTCCGATGAAGATAAAAATGACCGCCAGGACAAGGATGAGGCCGGATATGATGTTGTTTTCCAGGTCGGAAACCATGAGCCTCACATCGTGGGACATGTCTGAGGTCAGATCGATCTTGAGAGCCGGAGGAAAGAGCGGCCGCATTTCTTCCACTACCCGCTTCACCTCGTCGGTGACACGAAGAATGTTCTCGCCGCTTCGCTTCTGAACAGCCAGGGTGACGCTTTTCTCTCCGTTGATCCGGCTGCGCGTCAGGGGATCCTTGTAACTGTCATTGATGGAAGCCACATCCCGCAGGTAAACCGGCTTCCGATCCCTCACGAAAGCCACGATGGAGAAAATCTCAGATGGGTGCTTAAAGTCTTCCGGCACCCGCACGAGGTACTTTCCCTCACCGATATCCATGCTGCCGCTCGGCATGTTCACGTTGCTCCGGCTGACGGCATTGATCAGGCTCGAAAAGGGAACATTATAGGCTCCTACCCGGTCCAGATCGAACTCCACATGGATTTCCCGCTCCAGGCCTCCGGTCATGCGGGCATCCAGGACACCTGGAATGGACTCAATGCGGTCCTCCAGATCCTCGGCAAAATTCTGGAGCCG
>JAHECH010000086.1 GCA_024641835.1 Deltaproteobacteria bacterium | reverse complement strand
CCCCCACAGATAAGTCGTGAAAAGACAACGCCCTCCCGCCAGTCACTCCAGAAAAGGCCCCATCCCTTTCCGTCGTGAGGCTCGTAGCAAGAGATCAGTTTTGTGTAAGCCCACGTAAGCACTTTTGAACGTTACCAAATTATTAAAGGAGTAGATTTATGTCGGATAACGTGAGGGGATCTGTACTCGTGGTCGGCGGCGGCATCGGAGGAATGCAGGCTGCCCTGGATCTGGCCAACTCAGGATTTTACGTTTATCTCCTGGAAAAAGGGGCTTCCATTGGCGGAGCCATGGCCCAATTGGACAAAACGTTCCCGACCAATGACTGTGCCATGTGAATTATTTCACCCAAACTGGTCGAGGTCGGCCGGCATCTCAACATAGAGCTTCTGACCCTATCCGAGGTCATGGCCGTCAGTGGTCAACCTGGCAATTTCGACGTGGAAGTGCTCAAGCATCCCCGTTTTGTGGATATGGAGAAGTGCATCGCCTGTGGGACCTGTGCTGAAAAATGCCCAAAAAAAGTCGACGATCCTTTCAACCAGAGTCTGATTGCGCGCAAGGCCGTCTACGTGGAATACGCGCAGGCGGTGCCGTTGAAGTACGCCATTGATAAAGAGACCTGCATCTTCTTTCAGAAAGGAAAGTGCCGGGCCTGTGAAAAGTTCTGTCCCACGGGGGCCATCACGTTCGATGAAAAAGAGCAAGGGTTGGACTTGAACGTAGGGGCCATTATCCTCGCCCCCGGGTTCAGGGCCTATGATCCAAGCCGTTACCTTACCTACGGCTATGCGAAATACCCCAATGTGGTCACGAGCATGGAGTTTGAGCGGGTTCTGAGCGCTACCGGTCCCTATCACGGGCATCTGGAGCGACCCTCTGACCATCAACCCCCAAGAAAGATAGCTTGGCTCCAGTGCATCGGATCAAGGGACATCCATCAATGCGATCACGGATACTGTTCGTCTGTATGCTGCATGGTTGCAATCAGGGAGGCGGTCATTGCCAAGGAACACGCCGGAAAGGACCTGGAATGCGCGATCTTTTATATGGACATGAGGACCCATGGAAAGGATTTTGAAAGATACTACGATGATGCAAAAGAGAAGCACGGGGTTCGTTTCATTCGTTCGAGGGTTCCCACCATCGAGCCTGTCAAAGGAAGTGACGACGTCGTCATTCCCTATGTGAACGAGAAGGGTGATGTTGTGGAAGAGCGCTTTGATATGGCGGTCCTCTCCGTTGGCCTCGAAATAACGCCTGATGTGGCGGACCTGGCGAAAAAACTCGGCGTCGATCTGACGGAAGGCCGGTTCAGCAAAACCGGATCCTTCAATCCTGTGAGAACGTCCAGAGAGGGCATATTCGTTTGTGGCGCCTTTCAGGGACCCAAGGACATTCCTCAGTCTGTCATCGAGGCAAGTTCGGCCGCAGCTGAAGCAGGCGTGCTTCTGAGCCGCAGCAGGAACACTCTGGTGAAGAAAAAGGAAGTGCCTCAAGAGAGGACAAAGCGGAGCAAGCGGCCCCGGATTGGCGTGTTCGTATGCCACTGCGGCATCAACATTGCGGGAGTCGTCGATGTGGCCGCCGTGAGAGACTATGCAGCAACGTTGCCTTACGTGGAGTATGCGACAGACAATCTCTTCACCTGTTCCACGGATACCCAGGACGCCATGGCCCAGGTGATCAGTGAAAGAGACTTGAACAGGATTGTGGTCGCTGCCTGCACGCCCAAAACGCATGAGCCCCTATTTCAAGAGACCCTGGTCAACGCGGGCCTTAACAAATATCTATTTGAGATGACCAATATCCGCAATCAGGATTCCTGGGTGCACAAGGAGGACCCTGAAGAGGCGACGGAAAAAGCAAAAGACCTTGTCCGTATGGCCGTGGCAAAAGCAGCTCTGATGATGCCCCTCAAGGAAGCGGAGGTGGATATCCATCAGAGAGCTCTCGTCATCGGGGGTGGCATATCGGGAATGGTTGCTGCAAGAACCTTCTCAGGGCAAGGCTATAAGGTGAGTCTGGTGGAAAAGGCTTCGAGCCTTGGAGGACAAGCGCTCCATCTTTTCAAGACATGGAAAGGAGAGGATATCCAGCAGAACCTCGCAAGCCTTGTCAAGTCCGTCGAGGCTGATCCGGGTATTGATGTGAATCTCAATACCGAGTTGAGCAATGTAGAAGGATTCGTAGGTAACTTCAAATCCACCCTGCGAGCCCATGGCAAAGAGGTGGTCGTGGATCATGGGATCGCGGTAATTGCCACAGGCGCTGGAGAGCTCAAGCCGGAAGAGTACCTTTACGGGGAAGATCCAAGGGTGATGACGAGCCTTGAGCTTGATCAGAGGTTCAGGAATGCGGATCCGGGACTTAAGAAAGTCAAGACTGCGGTATTCATTCAGTGCGTCGGTTCCAGAGAACCTGAACGACCTTACTGCTCGAGGGTCTGCTGCACCCACTCTGTTGAGAGCGCCCTTCAACTCAAAGAGCTCAACCCTGCCATGAACGTCTACATACTCTACAGGGACATAAGAACATACGGGGAAAGGGAATATGTTTACAGAAAAGCGAGGCTCGAAGGAATCCTCTTCATCCAATACTCACGAGACCAGAAACCGAACGTTTCTGCCGCAGAGGATGGCCTAAGAATAGAACTCATGGACCAGAATCTTGGACAGACGGTGGCGTTGAAAGCGGATATCCTGACCCTGGCCACAGCGATCATTTCCTACAAGGATGAGAAGCTCGCCCAGTTCTTCAAAGTCCCCATGAACGCAGATGGGTTCTTTGCCGAGGCTCATGCGAAGCTGGGTCCGTCAGAATTTGCGACTGACGGGGTTTTCCTGTGCGGAATGGCCCATTATCCAAAGCCCATTGATGAATCCATAGCGCAGGCACAGGCGTCCACATCCCGCGCCGTAACGGTCCTGGCCAAGGAACGGATCAAAGTCAGCGGCACCGTGGCCTATACAGATCCATCGGCATGCAGCAGTTGCGGGATCTGCGTTGAGGTCTGTCCTTATTCAGCACCCGCCTTTGTAACGCAAGGGCCTTTTGCGGGCAAGGCTGAGATCAATCCTGTCCTTTGCAAAGGGTGCGGGCTTTGTGTCGCTTCTTGCAGGTCCGGCGCCCTCAACCTGAAAGGCTTTGAGGAGGGCCAGATCATGGCGATGATTAATGAAATTTGAGTGACGAGCAACAAGTAACGAGTCACGAGTTCCAAAAGACTGTCTTTTGCGCTTGAATACTCGTACCTTGTTACTGGTCACTCGTCACTGTTTAGAAGGAGCTGTTGATGGAGAGCTGGCAACCTAAAATTACCGCATTTCTTTGCAACTGGTGCAGTTACGGTGCTGCGGATCTGGCTGGAGTGAGCCGTTTTCAGTATCCCCATTATTTCAGGGTCATTCGCATTCCCTGTTCAGCTCGAGTGAGCCCGAAATTCATTCTTGCCGCATTCCGGCATGGTGCAGACGGTGTCTGGGTCTCCGGGTGACACCCTGGCGATTGCCATTACCTGGAAGGTAATTACTATGCGAGAAGGAAATTCGTGCTTCTGAAAGGGCTCCTGGAGCATATTGGGATTGAGCCCGGCAGGCTCCAGTTCTCATGGATCTCATCGGCAGAGGCGACCAAGTTCATCGAAGTGGCGCAGGCTGTGGCAAAAGAAGTGACGGGTTTAGGTCCCGCATCGAGATTGATCAAAGGAAGGGCTGAGGTAGGGTAATGCGAGGGTATACGGAAAAGATCAGGGAAACGGCCAAGAAGCTGCTGGAAAGCAAAAGGGTGGATGTTTTTATCGGCTACAAAAAAGGGTCGATGGCGATGATGAACGAGCCTGCGCTGATCCGTGATCCAGAGAAAACAGGGCTTCTCTACTGGGACAGCAACTGTGCTCTGAATCTGTGTACCTACCTGACGAAGATGAAGGGGAAAATAGGCATCGTGGCCAATGGCTGCAATTCCAGAAACATCGTAATCCATGTCATTGAAAACCAAATCAAGCGGGAGCAACTCTACATCGTCGGGATTCCGTGTACCGGCGTGATTGATCACAGGGCTGTGCAACGGGCGGTCAACCCAAAAGAGATTCTGGATGTTCAGGATGAAGGAGATACCTTTGTGGTCAGGGGCAAGGATTTCAGTGAAACATTCAAGAAGAAAGATTTTCTACGGACCAACTGCGCGGTTTGCACCCATCGGAATCCTGTGCTTTATGATGAAATGGTTGCTGAGCCCGTGGAGGAACAGAAAGATATCAACTCCTACCATGATGTGGAAAGCATTGAGAAGATGGGCCCTGAGAAGAAATGGGGCTTTTTCAGCCAGCTGATTTCGAAGTGCATCCGATGTTATGCGTGCCGGAGTGCGTGTCCGCTGTGCTATTGCCCAACCTGTTTTGTGGATGAATCGAGACCGCAGTGGGTGGGAAAGAGCTCGGATCCAACCGACACGATGACATTTCACTTTTTAAGGGCGTATCACTGTGCAGGACGATGTACAGATTGTGGGGCATGCGAAAGGGTTTGTCCTGTGGGAATTTCCATGCGGCAGTTCACCAAGAAGCTGAATAAAGACGCCCAGGCGCTTTTCGGGTGGGAGGCGGGGGTTAAAGCAGACGAAAGGCCGCCCCTGGATGTGTACCGGCCGGATGACTACAACGATTTTATAAGGTAGAACTATGGCAGGCTGCTGAAAAACGCCCATCTGCGGCGTTACCCTCATCGTCTCAGGGAAGTGACGAGTCACGAGTGACAAGTTAAAGTTTTGATCTCGTTACTTGTTGCTCGTCACTCGAAACCAAGATTGTCGCCTTGCATCTGGACGTTTTGATCAGCCTGCTGTGGGTGTTGTGAGCGATGAAAATACAGGCACAAGGCATACGGCGCACGGCACAGGGGGAACTTGATCAGGGGAATCAGTAGCATTAGCCGTGAACCGTGCGCCTTGCACCTTGGCCCGTTCTAGGATACTCCAATACTCCCATGGGCCATGGCTTTACTGTGGAAGGCAAACGTTATGATTGAAAAATCATTTACCAGAGAAGAATGGAACAAGGCCCTGAAAGGGCTTCAGGCGAGTTATCGAGTATTTGTGCCCGTGAAGGAAGGGGACTTTCACCTCTTTAGGGTCCTGGATGAGGGGAAGACTCCTGATTTCAGTTATCAGAACACGAGGTTGTCACCAAAGGCTATTGTGTACCCACAATCGGAGCGGATGTTTGAATGCAGCCTGGATGAGAGGCAAGAGGGAGCGAACATCTACAAGGAAACGGTGAAGGACTACACCCCTCAGGCGGTTGTGGGGATCAGACCGTGCGACGCGCAGGCCTTCAAGCTGGTGAAGAGGAACTTTGACAACGGGGAGTACCGGGATCCCTGGTGGGTGAAGAGGTACGAGGCGACCACGCTGGTAGGGATGGGGTGCAACGAACCGTGTCCATCCTGCTTTTGCACCTCCGTGGGAGGAGGACCCTTCAAGGAAGAGGACCTGGATGTGCTTGTCTATGATCTGGGTGAGCAGTTTGCTGCGAAGGCTGTGACGGAGAAGGGCGAAGGGTTTCTAGACAAGACGGCTGGGGGAAAGCCGCTGGGTGCTGATGAGCGGGAGAGGATGGAGGAGTTGAAGAGGTCTTCGTCAGGGAAGGTATCTTCGCATGTGCGGACCGACGAGTTGAAGGCGAAGGTGGTGAACCGGCTCTTTGATGCGCCCTTCTGGGAAGAGGTTGGCTTTGCATGCATCAACTGCGGAACATGCACGTTTCTCTGCCCTACATGCTGGTGTTTTGACATTCAGGATGAGGTGATGGGAAAGGTAGGGGACCGAATGAGGAACTGGGACTCCTGCATGTTTCCCCTGTTTACGCTTCATGGTTCCGGGCATAACCCTAGGGACAAGAAGTTCCAGCGGGTTCGCCAGCGCTTCATGCACAAGCTGAAGTATTATGTGGACAAGTACCATGAGGGCATTCAGTGCTCGGGTTGCGGGAGGTGCGTGAGGTACTGCCCGGTGAATATCGATATCAGGCAAGTGGCAGAACTTATGAATAGCTACGAGGAAATTCGGGTATTGGAGTGATGAGAGTAGGGGATCGAGGTACACGGCGCACGGCGCAGGGTGAAGTTGATCAGGGGAATCAGTGGCTTTAGCCGTGAACCGTGCGCCTTGCACCTTGGACCGTTCTCGGATGCTCCAACACTCCATCACTCCAACGTTCAGGACTAGGGCCATGAATCATATGCATAATCCATATCTTCCCTATCCGGTCCGGGTCGATCAGATCGTTACAGAGACGGAAGATCAGAAGCTCAAGACTTTCAAGCTGGTGTTTCTGAATCCTGAGGATGAGAAGAAGTTCAACTACATTCCGGGGCAGTTTGCTGAGCTCTCTGTGCCTGGGAAAGGGGAAATCCCGATTGGTATCGCCTCGTCGCCGACAGAGAAGGGATATGTTTCTTTTACCGTGAATGAAGTGGGCCTTGTCACCACCCACCTTCACATGATGAAAGAGGGGTATGTCATGGGTGTGCGGGGGCCGCTGGGGAACTGGTACCCGTGGGAGGAAATGGAGGGGAAGAACGTAGTGATCATCGGGGGTGGATTTGCATTCACCACCTTGAGATCGAGCATTGTGTACATGCTTGACCCGGAGAACCGGCCCAAGTTCAAGGAGATCACGGTAGTGTACGGGGCAAGAACGCCAGGGATGCTTCTGTACAGAGATGAGCTGGGGGCATGGGAGCAGAGAGATGACATTAAGATGCACATCACAGTGGATGGAACGGATGATCCGGAATGGAAGTACAATGTAGGGTTTGTGCCTGCAGTCACGAAGCAGAAGATAACGGCCGCTGACGATGCCTATGCCATTGTGTGCGGGCCTCCGGTCATGATCAAGTTTACTCAGGCGGTGCTGGAGGAACTGGGTTTTCCTCCTGAGAGGATCATTCTCTCTCTGGAGATGAGAATGAAGTGCGGCATCGGCATGTGCGGCCGTTGCAACATTGGCGATAAGTATGTCTGTAAAGATGGGCCCGTGTTCTCTCTTGCCCATCTGAAGCAACTCCCGCCCGAGTACTGACAGGTTGCTGAAAAACGTCCATCTACGGCGTAGCTCTCATCCCGCGCCCTGTCAAATTCTCGCTTTGCGAGACGGCGAAACCGATTTAACAGGGCGAGTCGTTGCGGCGTACTGTTTAGTACGCCTCTCTCCTCGGGGTTTCGGGCGCCTTGTATCTGGACGTTCTTGAGCAGCCTGTGAATATAGTTTTCTTAGATCCTTCCTGACGAATCTCTCTCTTTTCACTAGAGACCTACGGGAGGAGAAAGGGAATCATATGGCGGATATTGATTTGACCCAAGCAGATCCAAGCTTCAGAAAAGAAATTGCAGCGCAACCGGGTGCTGAGAAGATCACGGCTTGTTACACTTGCCGTACCTGTACGGCGAGTTGTCCTGTCAGCGCTGTGAACAACAAGTTCAATCCCTACCGCATCATCCGGATGGCTCTCTATGGCCTCCGAAAAGAGGTGCTGGAGAGCGATTTCATCTGGCTTTGCTCCAGTTGCTACGCCTGCCAGGAGAGATGCCCTCAGGGAGTGAGCATCACGGAATTCATGACCATACTGAAAAACATGGCCATCAACGCAGGCCATGCACCCGCAGGCATAAAAGCGCAAAGGGATCTTATTAGAGGAGAAGGCAGGATCTACGCCATTGATGAGTTTGACAACAAGAAGCGAAACAAAATCGATCTTCCGTCCTTGCCGACCACCTGCGAGGTGGTGAAGATTTTATTCCCAGAGTGTTGAGGCAAAGTATGAAATATGCCCTGTTTTTAGGGTGCACGATTCCGGCAAGGTCCAGGCACTATGAGCTTTCGGCAAGAAAAATTGCTCAGAAGCTTGGGATAGAGTTGGTTGATCTCGAGAACTTCATCTGCTGTGGATTCCCTGTGAAGAGTTCGGATAAGAACTCAGCCCTGATCCTGGCCGGATATAACCTCGCACTGGCTGAGAAGAACAACGTGGATCTTTGTGCCTTGTGCAGTTCGTGCACCTCAGCTTTGACGGAGGCTTCCCGCCATCTTTCAGAACAGGAAAATCAAAGGGCGGAGGTCAACGAAAGCCTCGGCCGGGCGGGGCTCAAGTATGAAGGTCGGGTGAAGGTGAGGCACTTCGCCCGCATCCTCTACGAAGAAGTCGGGCTCGATGAGCTCAAGAAGGACTTAACGAAGAGTTTGGAAGGTCTTCGCGTGGCGAGCCACTATGGGTGCCACTATATCAAACCATCGGAGATTTACGATAACTTTGATCAGGTGGAAGATCCGCATACCCTGGATGAGATGATCGCCCTCACAGGTGCCACTGTGGTGGATTACTCGAATAAGAAGAGATGCTGCGGTGGGCCGGTGCTCGCCGTGGATGAAAAGACCTCGCTCTCCGTAGCGAAAGAAAAGCTGGATGATATTCTAGAGGCGGGTGCAGACATCATCAACCTCGTCTGCCCCTTCTGCTCGGTCATGTACGACAGCAACCAGAAAGGCATCGAGACGCAGTTTAATGTCACTTACAACCTGCCTGTGCTCTACTTGACCCAGATCCTCGGACTTGCCATGGGGCTTGAGAGAAAAGAACTGGGCTTGAACATGAACATCGTGAAGACGAAGGATTTGGAGCTCTTAATCGAGAATCGCCAGAAACCCGGCCAAACATGAGAAGGGACCCTCCTTTGATTTTATGTTTCCAGCCCATGGCCATTCCTTCCATATAGAATCCACGCTTGCCGAATTTCAGTTGCTTCTGCCAAGAGATATTTAAGGCTATGTCAAAAATCCACAATCGCTATCAAATCTTTCCCTTTTTTGTTTCTAGTATTTATAGAAGCTGGTTTATGGAAAATCAAGAAGTTAGGCATCATTACGGAGTTAAAAGGAAGGCCCCCGTCCGCTTAGGGATCTGGTGCTGTAGCCACCTAAGCTACAAGAGCTATATGGAAATTTGAATATGCGGCAACGGTTCTGGCTTTTGCTGTTGGACGCATATGGCGTTTTTTGTCGGGTCGGATTTGACTGAACGGGCCAACCTACTTAGCGGACATTGAGCCCTTTTCTTATGTTCCTCCTTGGTATCAACAAGACCCTGACCGGGAGATTCGGGAGCATGAGCCCCTTAACCGCCACAAGAACCCTGCTTCTTGCTTGAAGTTCGAAGATCATCAGTTGTGTCCGGATGGTGGGCTATTCCGCACTATATCCTCTCAGCTTATCGAGGAATGCTTCAGCCTCCTCTGGAATTTTGAAGGTGCCAAGAATACGGTTTCCATATTGCTCGAAGAATTCTCGCCACTGGGAGATCTGCTCCCAAAAAGGCGATTCGTCGGCTCCGACTACCAAACCGTAAACCTGAGGATACTTTATGAGGACTTCCAAGGCCTTCTCTTTCCAAAGGCCAAAGACCTCTTTCGGAAAGGGTTCACAAGACCGTATATCCAGGATGTAGTCGATGTGAGGGGCGGCGAGGTTAGCCAGGATAGCAAATGTGGCGTCCAGCGCTGCCTGGCCGTTTCGAAATATCCCTTCAGACATGAACCCGTAGAAGCGGGCATACACCCTATACTTCCTCATGTCCGCCAGGATTCCTCTCTCGCCGGAATTGTAAACCAGAACGTATTTGCTCATGGATTTGCCTTCTTTCCGAAAGGTTTTATGTCTGGGAATATAGTCCAAGCCTCAATCGCATGGGCCAGCCTGGTGCAGGGGTGTTCGCTCAAACCAAAATTATTATAATACTTTTATGCCCCGAATTTGTCAATTCGGGACCCATCCTTGTTGGGATAAAATGTTACCGAAAACAAAAGCCCTGCCCACAGCTTTGGAGGTCGGCAAGGCCGTAAACGAGGCTTTATGATTTCAGTCGATAGAGTTGCTCAGTGTGAAGTTAAGAGTTTTGACGTTTACTAAGAACGACAGATGCCCTTGCGAAGCATGCTGGATCAGCATGAGGGTTAGCCAGCCATTCCCTTTTTCAATTCCTCATTTTGAAACCGAGCGGGAAATGATCGCTCCGGAAAGAGACATCCCACCGAACAGTACCAGAAGTACCACAAATACACCGATGAACCGCAGGACAAGAGTCCCAAGAATCCATGTCCAGTTGTCCTTCACGACCACCACGTTCGTCATCCCTTGTTCCAGTTCTTTACTAATAGTGATGGAATGCCAGGGACGGTTTCCGTCATCCTCGATGTAAGTCGAATCCTTCCAGTCACGGTATCTGATATCCTTCTCGTCCTTGAGAGCTTCCTTGTAGAATGCGACAATCTGATCATGAGGAAGGGGAAGCGCCACTTCCAAGCGGCCTTTCTGTTTCAGGAGCACTTTGCCTCCCGGCATCAAAGAGAGACCCAGGAAATTCTCTGCTACTAAGGTAGCAGGGTTGGCCAGACAAGCGACAATGATGAATACAAACCAAACCAGCCTCTTTCTCATTTCTTCTCCCCCTATTCTATGTATAAGGGACTGACATTTAATCAAACATGGCAATGAACATGCCTGCCGCGGCTGCACTGCCGATCACTCCAGCCAGGTTCGGACCCATGGCATGCATCAGCAAGTGGTTGCTTTTGTCATACTTCTGGCCTTGAACCTGGGAGACCCTTGCGCTCATGGGGACAGCGGAAACCCCGG
>JAHECH010000728.1 GCA_024641835.1 Deltaproteobacteria bacterium | reverse complement strand
CCATGTCGCAGTTGACAGGGGAGCTCATGGTGGCTGAGTTCAAATGAAACCAACAAATCCTGTCCAAGGAAAAATTGCGCACAGCGATACATCGCCAGTTTTTCGTAGGGTGGAGAGAAAATCGAACTTCGGCGATGGTCCTGAGGTGCGGATAGGTAATAGCGTAGTGGGGTCACATCTTGTGTGAATTATCGTGTGGTATAGGTTTGACGGAAGGGGTAGGTGTCTCACTTATATTGGCACTGAGGGCTCGCACGGAAGAAGTACAGGTTTTGGAAGGAGAATCCTTCTCATCCTGGCTTACAGTTCAAGCTTGTTGGAAAGCGCATGCCCGCTTATTCTATCCGCGTGGGTATCGGCTGGTGAGTTCTGGGCTTGACGGTTAATGATTCAATCGTGTGGTTTTGGATCGGCTCCCAGAGCGATCTCCTGCTTCTTTGCGGATATGGAAGGGAGGATTATGGTTCGGACGGAAAGGGCTCACCCTCATGAACGATGATTTTCTGTATCGGGATGTTCCCGCCTTTGGGCGCAGGGTGTTCCGGCTCGGTTTAGCGACCAACTACGGCATTGACGGAGAGGACTTGGAGTGGGCGCTGGAACAGGGTGTAAACTATATCTTTTGGACTCCTAACGCACGTCGGGTGACGAACTCGCTCAAAGCGGCCTTAAAGCGTGACCGGGAATCCCTCGTCTTGGCTTGCGGGCCAACCATCGGGTATTTTGGCTCGACTATCAGGCGCGGCTGCGAACGATTGCTTAAGAAGCTCGGAACGGAGTATCTCGACATTTTTCAGCTTTTTTGGCTCGGTCGTACGAGTGCCTGGACTCCATCCACGATTGACGCGCTGGTATCCCTTCGGGAGTCAGGCAAGGTTCGGGCGATTGGAGTGAGCATTCACGACCGAAAAAGGGCGGGCAAACTCGCCGAAGATTCTCCGCTGGACATGCTGATGATTCGTTATAACGCCGCTCATCCGGGCGCCGAGCAGGACATCTTCCCCTATATCGCCAAACGCCAGCCCGCAATCGTTGCGTACACAGCCACACGATGGGGCGGTCTACTCAGGCGGCCAAAAGGCTGGAATGGACCGGTCATGACCGCGGGTGACTGCTATCGCTTCTGCCTGTCCAATCCCCACGTTGATCTGGTGCTCACGG
This sequence comes from Deltaproteobacteria bacterium, assembly GCA_024641835.1. Taxonomy (GTDB): domain Bacteria; phylum Desulfobacterota; class DSM-4660; order Desulfatiglandales; family HGW-15; genus JAHECH01. Next base: position 1,718 of record JAHECH010000728.1, on the reverse strand, counting down.
GCCCTAAAAACCGCCGGCAGCTCCAAGATAACCTTCACCAGCTTCGTCAAAAAGGTCCCCTGCCAGAGGAAGAAATCCGTTGGATCAGAGACTTCGGGCAGGTTGTGCACAAGGCTAGTTCGCGGTTTACCTTCAGGTTTTAGCAGAGAATCAGGGTCTTCTATCGAGTTGCTTTGCCTTGAGGAGATACTCAATGTCTTTCGCATCTCTCACGTTGGGCTTTCTAATTTTCTTCAGCCTGACGTGTATGTGAGTGGGGTCAGGCCTAACATTACGACCTTTTTGGATGAAGGGGCAAGGGAGGGAGAGAGGAATTTTGGGTTGTCGGACAGACTCCTCGGGGATTTTCTGCTTGAGATAGACATTCCAGCAGCGGAGATTTTGGCCATAGGATGAAGACATCAAAATTCCCATGCGTATTCCTGGTTTTTCTTGTCCTGCTATTTTGTTTCACCTGCGCTTATTCCGCCTCAGGTGAAGATGATTTCGAGGCAATGCAGAAGAAGATGGAGGAACTGGCCAGGAAGGCTGGAGAGACCAGCGATCCAGCCGAATTGACCAAGATCCAGCAAGAGTTGACGGAACTCACGAATCAAATGCTCAGTCAGCTTCCGAAAGGGGACCTCGGCATGTCGGTGAGTCAAGGCGGGACCCCTGAAGAAGAAGTCGACCGGAGGATTGAGGCAATCAACCGCAACTACCGTGATCTCAGCAAAACGATTCACCAACTGAGAGATGAAACAAAACCGCTCGTTCCCCTTGCTTATGCTTCGAGGATCAGCGGGAGCATCGTTGTCACCGGCAAAGATTCAGATTTGTCTCCCCGGGGTTGGGTGTGGGTTGACTTGAATTACAAGGTCGAAGAGGAGTTTGTCGGATATCTCATTGTCACCGAGTACTATGATCCCAAAACAGGACGGTTTACAGATCAGAAAGATTATACCATTCACTCCATATCCACAGGCATAAGAGTGCTCTCTCAGACCGGCAAGCAGTGTGTGGGCCTCACCTCATATATACCACAGGACTGCACGGGCTGGGAAGAGTATACTGACTACGATACCCACAGAGAGGATGTGTATCCTGCTATCCATGATTGGGTCATTATGGGAAGCTCGGAAGGGGACAACATGGGCATCAAAGTCGAATCTCCGAGCATTTATTTCAGGTCTGAGAACAATCGTGCAGGAAGGGCACTCGGCTGCTATGGGACCAAATTTGAAATGCCCAAATCCGACTTTGAGCGGGATCTGCAGAAGATCGACGAACTCTACGTTTCGAAAGACGTTGGCCACAAGTCCAGCGGCTCCCCGCGCTGCGATATGGGTTCAGCGATTGAATTGAGAATGAACCTTTGCGATCCAAAACGCTATGCTGAAAGGGACAGATGCGAACAGTTGAAATCCCTTCTTGCCGACACAAAGGCTCTGATCAGGTTGAGAAATGCCTTTAAAGAAATGGCCGGCCGCGCGAAAGATGAAGATGATCTCATGGAACTGGTTATTCGCGAGATGACCAGAATATACCCGGATAAGGACTGGAGGAAAAAATATAAGGAGGAAAGCGGAGGCTATAACTTTTGCAACGGAGAAATCACTCTGCCCGAGCCGTGCAAAGGCTGCACCCCCAGGCCGCTGTGCGAGTGGTATCTCAATGGGCTGGAAATACATGAGCAAACTCACCAGATGGATGCACAAGACAACATGCTGGTCAAGAAG
>JAHECH010000727.1 GCA_024641835.1 Deltaproteobacteria bacterium | reverse complement strand
ATGAGGGAATGATCGTGGGGGAACACAACCGGGCCGAAGATATCGACGTCAATCCCTGCAAGGAAAAGAAACTGTCCAACATGAGGGCCGCCGGAAAAGATGAAAACGTGATCCTCTCCCCTATCAAATCGATCACCCTGGAGCAGGCCATCAGTTTCATCCGTGAAGACGAACTGGTGGAGGTCACGCCCCGGGCGGTACGCATGAGAAAGGCCGTGTTGCCAGCCCAGGAGCGTCACACGTCCCGGCACAAAAATAAACTGGCGGCCTAGCGCGGATGTTCTCCCCCCACATAGCTGGCATGGCCTGATCCATGAAGCCCCACTCCACTTTTGCATGCCCACAGGCATGCTTCCTGTCTTCCAAGCGATCAAAGATGATTTGGAGTGGCACACAAAAAAGCCTGAACCTTGTTTACATTTGCCGAGATTAAAGATTCGACCCCATTTTCACATCCATAAATCGTTTTTACCCGGTCAGACCTTACCCATATCGCTTTAATACTTTCTTCCGGTCTTCATCCGCTAAGGATTTGATGTAACCCTTCCAACCCGGGCACCACCGGGTATGCCATTTCCATATCCGCGTTCGGGCAGCAACCCTTCAGGTTTGATAAACTTTACACACCGATAGCAGGCTTGCAGGGAGCACAGGGACCTGATAGCATTGTCATAAAGAACGAAGCATTAAGCACCAAGCCTGATTACTTCCACATTTAGCCTATTCGGTACAAAAAGATGCTGCGCGTTTTTCAAAGTGATCTTCATGATTCCCGACGTTTCATCATTACCCTGGAACTGGTCCCCGGCCGTGAATCCTTCGGCCGGTCTGTAGACACGGTGAAAGGGATTGCAGCCGATTCATTTACAGACGGAAGAATATCAGCAGTCTCCATCACCGACAATCCTGGAGGCAACCCCTCTCTCAGTCCGGATGTGATCGGGCATGAGATATTCAGCGTTGGGATGGACGTAATCGTTCACTTTGCCTGCCGCGATATGAATCGCGCCGGTATGGAGAGCCGAGCCCTGCAACTGGCCATGATGGGTATGAAGAACATTCTCGCTCTGACTGGTGATTATACGGCAAAGGGCTTTGGTGGCCAGGGGACACCTGTGTTTGATCTGGACTCAGTCAGTCTTCTTGTAATGTTAGACCTGCTCAACGAGAGAATAAACGCATCGGGGGATCCAGATGCTTTCATGGTCGGTGCCGCGGTCTCACCGTTCAAATACACTGAAGGAGAGAGCTTCGCCCAGTACGCCAAACTCTGCAGAAAGGTTGCAGCCGGAGCCCAGTTCATCATCACGCAACTTGGCTATGACGTGCACAAGTTCAATGAATTGCATAAGATGGTAGGGAGGCTGGGGATTGATATTCCAGTTCTCGGCTCTGTCTATCTACTCAGCCCCAGAGCAGCTCGCGCAATGAACGCGGGCGCTGTCCCTGGCGCTATCGTTCCGGACGAACTTCTGGCAAAGGTCTTGGCCGAGTGGAAAGACCCAAGACAGGGTCTCAAGATGGCTGTTGAAAGAACCGCAAGGCTAGCTGCCATCCTAAAAGGTTTGGGTTACCGTGGAATCCAAATTGGAGGAATCCACCGCAGTTTCGAACCCGTGGCAAGGATTCTGGACCGGATGGAGGAGATCCAAGACAGCTGGCGAGACTACTTTGACGAGTTCAGCTTCAGCAGAAGGAAAGGGTTTTACGCCTTTTCGGACCAGATGGACCATGATGATTCAGGACCGCGGTATAATTTGAGCTTTCATCGCTTGGCTACAACAGACACGGTCCATTTCCGCTTCCTGCGAGCGATTCATCGCTACTTCTTCAACCTGGAATCACCGCTTGCACCCTTCTTAGAGGACTTTTCTCGAACGCTGGACAAGCATCAACGCGGCCGCCTGCTCGCGAACTTGATGGAAGGACCGGCGAAAAAACTGCTGTTGGATTGCAAGAAGTGCGGCGACTGCGGCATCCAACATGTGGCCTTTCTTTGCCCCGAGTCCAAGTGCCCCAAGCACATCCGGAACGGTGCCTGCGGGGGGAGCAAAGATGCAGGATGCGAGGTGTACCCGGACCGAAAGTGCGTCTGGTTCAGAGCCTATGAGAGGTGGGCGTCCGTAAGCCGCCTCGATGAGATGGCTGCAGGATGTGTCCCTCCCCGGATGTGGGAACTGGACAACACCCCGTCCTGGCTCAACTTCCACCTGAAACGGGACCACCAGAGCGCATCAACGCGAATTGCGCAATTCTGCCGCACACAAACGTGCCGGTTGCCAAAGGACTTGATCAAGGGCAAATCCTAGCTCAAATCCACTGCTTGACCAAAAGGAAACTTGGCAGGTTGCGCATGTCCTGTCTCCGTATGCTTTTACAAGACTCCTTTTCTCCTCTTTCATCCGCCCTCAGGGTTCTGGCCTCTGGTTTTCTGCTGATCTCTGCTGCTCTGATTTCTGACCTCCTTGGCACGCCGAAGTTTCTAACGAAGGCGGCTGTCCTCTGTCATCCGTCTTCTGACATCTGATTTACCTGCTCCCAATCCCGAGCATCGCGGAATTCAATCACCTTCCTTTCGAGTTCTTCTAAGTCCATCCTCCCTCTTACCATCAAAAACCCTTTCCTACTGAGTCCTCAGAACGGTCATTTTAACGCTAACAATGCCGCTCTAAGTTCTCTTTCAGAGCTAGTTTTCAGCATATATAACATCATTTCAAATCGTTGTCTTGGCCCGACCCAATGCTGTTAACTTAATGAAAATCTCGTTGGTCTACACTGTCACCCCGGCGAAAGCCGGGGTCCAGAGGAGTTGAAAAAACTGGATTCCGGCTTTCGCCGGAATGACGCTCAGGGCTTTCACATCACGGTCAGGGAGCTTAAGT
>JAHECH010000726.1 GCA_024641835.1 Deltaproteobacteria bacterium | reverse complement strand
CCATTTGCTTCCAAGGTGATCCGAATACTTTCAACCAAGTCAGGCTCGTTGTGAATCCTGATTTCGCCCCTGGTTATTTTTTTACACTTTTTTACAGGGCAAGGCAATGGGTGGAACTTATTGCAACGTATGTGTATACCCCAGATACCCTGACAAAAGCCCACCCAGGAAGTCGAAAGAAAGCTCCCTATAGACACCAGTACCGCCCCATTTCTTAGTCCATTGTCTCCTGTAAGTTGACATCTACGTCATGGATTAGGGGACAGGCAGTAACGCTAGCGGCGAGCGAGCTCTAACTTGCTGCTAAAATGACAAGAATCACGCCAGGTTAAGAATTTTCATTAGATGCCTGGTCTTGGCATGAAATTTGATAATGAACTGTGATAGAAAAGACTCTCTCACAGGCGATGGCGTTTTCAATAGGCAATTTTCTCCGCGTAATGTAGTCAACCTTATTCTTGTCCAAAAACGGGTTTAAAGAAAATTGATTAAAATGTCCTCCTCTTGACACCGATGAATTTAGGTAATTAGAGTGGTCAAGAACACCCCAACCATTTGTAGCTTCTGCAATAATGGATGCGGGATGTTTATCCGCTCGGATGGCAAAGAGGCCATCGGAGTTCTGCCGATAACTCACCATCCGGTAAGTGAAGGTCGCCTCTGCCACCGGGGGTGGAACCGTTTTCAGAACCTCCGCAGTTTCAACCGCCTCTCTCTCCCACTTGTCCGCGAAGATTCGCACCTCAAAGAAGTAACCTGGCCGGAAGCACTCCAGAAAACCAAAGACAAGATCTCTGAACTCGTATCTTTCTATGGCCCTCAGTCTCTTGGCGTCATTGGGTCTTCCTGGTTGACCAACGAAGATAATTATCGGATTGCTCGCTTTTCCCGCAACATTCTTGAAACCAATAACCTGGATGGCAGTTATCGATTCAGCGGCGCCTCAGCCTTGGCTGCTTTCACCCAGCTTTTTTCAGGACCATTCGGCTCCCTGGGTTCGATCCCCGCACTCGGGGAAAGCCGAACTATTCTTGTCATTGGGAAAGAAAGCCACCGGGATTTCTCGCCGGTCGGCTCCCGGCTTATCAAAGCCTTCCTTCATGGAAGCACTATTATCCTGGCTGATCCATTGTGCGCTCGCAAAGAGCATTTCTTCAAATATCTTCTCCCCTATCCGGTACAAAGCCTTCCATCTCTGTTCCGAGACGATGAAAGCTTTCCCCCTGAGGTTTCTGCGCATCTTTTCCAACCTGGGTTGGCGCTGATATTCATAGCCGACCAGGTTGATTCCGCCTCCAGTCTAGTGTCTCTTCTTCAATCCCTTTCGCAAGGGTCACGCACGAAGAATGATCTCCCTCTCGTGCTTCCCTTAAGCCGTTCTCCAAACCTGAAAGGTGCCTGGGACATGGGAATACGGCCGGGAGATGGAGGCTTGACCCTTCAGGAGATGTTGGCTGAAGAGAGTGAAGTGAAAGGCCTCATCATATTCGGCGACGATCTCCTCAATCATCTGCCTTCATCCTCAATGCTCGGAAAATTCAGGAGCCTCGAGTTCGTTTTGGTAGCGGATCGCTTCTTCACCGAAACCGCAAGAATGGCTCACTGTGTCTTACCCATCCCCCTCCTTGCTGAAACAGCAGGCACCATGACCAATTCTGAAGGAAGAGTGCAGAAGCTTCGACCTTTTTTGGGCCCTCAAAAGGAAAGCCGCTCTGTTGCCGAAGTCCTCCATGACCTCTCCCGGCTCCTCGGTAAGGATTTCGCCGTATTCTCCGAGCCGGAAGTGAGGAACGAGATAAGCAAGAATATATCTCCCTACGAAAAGGTCGCATCTGAATCAGACCTCGAAGGAGTGGGCGGGATTCTTCTCCCCGCCCTTAATGCTCAACTGCCTCGCGAACTCTCAAAGGCGCCGGAACAAGCAACTGAGGAAAACAACTACCGCCTCCTAGTCCCAAATACACTCTATGCCTGGAACCGGAATCAAATGATTCTGGAATCTCCGGTCTTGAGGATTGAGTATCCAAGTGACCGCCTGGCGGTGCGAATGAGTCCCCTCGACGCAAAGGAACTCAAAATCCGGATGGGAGAAAAAATAAAGATTCGATCGGACCGTGGTGAAGCGCTGGCCCCTGTCGAACTGGATGAAAATATCCCCTCTAAGGTTTTGATGCTTCCCTCTCATTTTATCGAGGTGGTCGAACGCCTGGCCGGGCAAGGGGAACGGGATGCCGCGGCCCGCACCGTCTTTTTCCCCAACCTTTCTGTAACGGTGGAGAAGATCTGAGATGGAACGGTACGTTCTCTATAAGAGCAACCTGAACCCTTGGGTCGAACTCATGCTTGGAGGCTCCCAGGTCTTTGTCCCCTCCCGCGCATACGGCGAAATATTCTTTCTCCCCCATGCCGGTCGATTGGAATTTGATCTCCTTAATGGCACAGCGGTGCTTCCCTATCTCCCCCCAAAGGACATTGTTTTCCCTCAATCGGAAACCATGTTCTCTTTCACTCGCGATGCAGGAGATATTACCTTTTCCGTTCCGGAGAAGGCCTTCGAAAAGTCGGTGATCCTGGGAATACGGTCCTGTGATACGACCGGAATACACTGGCTGGATAACTTCTATTCGAATAACTTTCGTGATTCCTATTACCACGATCGCAGGGATAACCTGACCCTTGTTACTGTCGCTTGTAATCAGCCGATGAAAAATTGTTTCTGCATCTGTTGCGAGGGTGGGCCATTTCTCAATCCTGAGAAAGACGCCTTCGACTTGCAATTCATCGACTTTGAAGAGCGCTATCTTGTCGAATGCAACAGCGAGAAGGGAAAGGAGTTAATAGCCCTGAATCCTCATCTCTTCTCTCCGCCAGAATCGGCCATTG
>JAHECH010000725.1 GCA_024641835.1 Deltaproteobacteria bacterium | reverse complement strand
CTTGACCTGGATCAGATAATCGAAGGAGTTCTTGCCTATTTTCTCCGACGCGGCAATGCCTCCCTCTGCCAGGGCATCGCCCAGCCAGCCTTTTCGGAAGCAGATACGCTCAATCATTTCCAGGAGAGCCTCGTCATTGCCGAATCTCAAATCCAGGCCATCGGTCTCCTTCTTCGTGAGGATACCCAGTTCATAGAGCTCCATGGCCCAGGAGATGAGGCTCCCCGTCTCAAGGTTGTCCATGCCATACTGGTTTACCAGATGGTTGCTGGTCAGAACCGTCTCTGCTTTCCTGCACTCAGGCTCTCCTCCAAAAGCGCCTTGTGATGTATATTCAGGACCTTCATCATATCTGCCCGCATAGGGACCAGAGGGAATCCGGTACTTGGCGCGGCAATGAACCTGGCAGCCAAAGCAGCCCGTCATGTGATAGGGCCCACAGGTCTCTGTCGCAATTTCATCAAGGCGTTCCGGCTCAATGTCATCCGCATATTCCAGTTGGTTGTACTGGAAGTTCCTGCACCGGATGCCTCCCCAGGAGTTGGTGGCGCCCCAGATGAATGGGGTTCCCAGGGTTCCCTGGGTCTGATTCACTTTCGCGCTCGTGATCTGGTCAATGAACCTCTTGTTGAACTCCAGGGCTTCAACAGGATGGGCGATCTTGATGTCCATGGTGCCCCTGGCCGCGACGGCCTTGAGGTTCTTCGAGCCCATGACGCAGCCCATACCGGTTCTTCCGCCGGAGTTCTTGATGCCCGTCATCACATTGGCGAACCTCACAAGGTTCTCGCCAGCGGGCCCGCAAACAGCGGACTTCACATCCTCATCGTTGAGCTCTTTTCTGATGGCCCACTGCGCCTCAGTGACTGTTTTGCCCCAGATGTCGCGGGCGTCCCTGATTTCTATCTCTCCGTTATGCACAAAGAGGTAAACGGGATTCTTGGCTTTGCCCTTGACCACGAGATGGTGGAAACCGGCCCAAGCGAGTTCGGGCGCAAAAAACCCGCCCATGTTTGTGCTGCCGAGAAGTCCTGTCAGAGGTGACTTGGCCATCACGTGGGTCCTCGCCGTAGCGGATGCGCATGTGGCGCACAGAAGCCCGCCGCTGAAAATAAGCACGTTATCCGGGCTGAGGGGATCGATCCCCGGCGGGCAGTGGTTGTAAAGCAAATATGCGTCCAGCCCCCTGCCTCCGAGGAACTTCTTTCGAACATCGAGAGGAATGAGCTTTGTCTGGATGTCTCCTGACGTAAGATCAATATAAGCAATCTTTCTATTCAAAGGCATATTACTCCTCCTTCTCCCTTTTACCCTCCATTTTCCTTGCTAATTCATCTTCAGCGATTTTTCGGTTTACATCCCACACCGGGCCCCTGATTCTGGGGAACCCATCCTTGACCCAAGCAACGCGGAATTCCATCCCGCACGTCGGGCACTTGATGGTCTTATCACCCTTCTTGGGTTCGAGCCTTTCCATGCACGTGGGATTGTGACATCGGAACTTGCCATATGTCCTGGTTGCCCGCAGACTCTCAGCTGTCGAAAGCCCTTTTTTCTCCTCGACCATGGTTCTCTCCTTTCCATTGCTTCAAAGGAATCCTGGTGCGCTGCAAGCCCAAAAAGCGTTCTTGGAAGAATCGTAAGGAATGTCTTCCGAGGGAAGAGGGGATTCGCATAAACTCACTATTTGAGTCCCCTAAAGGCTTGCCATACCCCATCCAACTTGTTCATTACCATGAACAAACTGAACCAATGATAGCATAGTGATGACCTTTGTCAAGGGAAAAATGTTATATCTTCTTAGATATAACAGCTCTATTCTAGGCCATCCTGGCAGGAGAAAAGACCGGGAACAGACTACATAGAAAAAAGAAACTCTGGTTCATCCTGATGAACTAAGTCAACGAGATTTATGCTTTCTCATCCCTAAATACACTGGCAATGAGAGTAGCTGAAAATCTTGAGGGTCCCGAAGCCCTTTGTCTCCAATGTGCCTGTGGGGCAACTCAACACGCAGGAGGCGCAGCCCGTGCAGGTTCTGGGGTCAAGCCTCGTTCTGCAAAAGAGAAAGACCGCTATCAGGATCATCGCCTCGGCACTAATGAAATGGATAAGCCTCATGTTCTCGGCAAAGAAAGGGATTGGTTCAAGTGTGCCGTGGGTGAGGAAGCAACCGGTCAGGAAGGGCAATCGGGCGAATAGGATCACCAGGGAATCCTCCGGCGAACAGTCAGGTCGCGCTCGGGATGAAGCGATCCACCGGTTCATTATTATGAACTGATTTAACGCACGTATCATACAACAACATCTACCCATGTCAAAGGGAAGCTTCTTGTGACCCCGTCTAGATTCACGGTTGTGTCATCAAATGGGATGAAAAACAAAATTGACATTGACAAGCTTCCTGTATGCCTGTACACTGCACCGAAAGTTCAATTGGGTGAACAATGGCTAAGGGATACTTCGCTCCTTCCGTAAGAAAGGCTTTTGAAATCTTGAAGCTCATCTCTTCGCAAAAAGAGGGGCTCGGGATTAGTGAGATCGCAAGGAACCTTCAGATGGCAAAAAGCACGGTTCACGGCATGACCTCTGCCCTGGAACAACTGGGAATGGTCATGAGGGAACCCGAGACAAAGAGGTACACTCTCGGCTTCACCCTTTTTGAACTGGGCAAGGTCGCCTATTCCCAGATCGACCTCAAGGACATCGCTAAGCCGGTGATGGAACAGCTCATGGAAAGAACAGACGCATCGGTCTTCTTGGGTGTTCTGAACTGGGACCATGTCACTATTCTGGATATCGTTGAACCGCGCACTGAGCTGAAGATCACATCTCCCATAGGCACGACCATCCCGCTACTGGCAGGGGCGGTGGGAAAGGTCTT
>JAHECH010000085.1:6364-10732 GCA_024641835.1 Deltaproteobacteria bacterium | reverse complement strand
TGCGGCATGGGTGAACTGAAACTTGCCTGTCACATCTCCGGCAGCATAAATATGTTTCTGTGTGGTTCTGAGCCTTTCATCCACTTTAATCCCTTTCTTATCAGACTCCACTCCAATGCCCTCAAGGTCGAGGCCTTCAACATTGGGATCTCGTCCCAGGGCCACGAGGATTCTCTCCGCCTTTAAAGAGACCTCTCTGCCGTCCCCGTACTTAATGAGGATTTCTCTTTCCCTGCCGGAATCCCTAACTCTGACAACGGAAGCGTTAAGATAAAAGGCGACCCCTTCAGAAGTGAGCACCTGCATGAGCGCATCCGCCATGTCTTTATCTTCCTTACTCAATATTTGCCCGCTTCTCTGAACCACGGAAACTCTCGTCCCCAGCCGGCAAAAGGCTTGTGCCATTTCGATCGCTATGGGTCCTGCCCCAAGAACAACCATGGATTCAGGCAGGCGGTCAAGGGAAAAGATCTCTTTGTTCGTGATATACGGGGTCTTGTCCAGCCCCTCGATGGCGGGTCTGTCCGGTGATGAGCCTGTAGATACAACCCAATTCTTCGCTGAGAAGGCCCTGCCGTTCAGCCGGATGCTCTGTACATCCCTGAACCTTGGTGTTCCAAATTCCACTCTGGCCCCAAGGGTGCAGAACCGCTCTTCAGAATCATGCTTCTGAATCGTACTGATGACGGATTGAATCCTTCTCCTGATTTCTCCGTAATCGACAGGGGGCACCTCCGCCTTGGGAAGGCCATAGGCATCAGCATGTTTCATTAAATGATAGACGTGAGCAGTTCTGATCAGTGTTTTGCTGGGCACACAACCATAGTGGAGGCAGTCGCCGCCCAAGTCTTGATCCTTTTCCACAAGCAGCGTTTTCGCCCCCAGCTGTACAGCTCCCGCCGCAACAGTCAAGCCTGCCGCTCCGCCACCTATGATTCCAATATCAAAATCATAGTTTTCCATGGGTTTCTCCGTATTTCACTATTTCACCTACTTACCGTTCAGTGACCAGTCGTAATCAAGGTGCTCCACTGCAAGACTGCTCCAGCCTGGATTTTCCCCCGCCTGGATTGCGGCGCATAGCACGGCAAATAAGACGAAAATTCCTTATAAGCGCTCACAAACGGGTCGGCAGCAGCAATGGCATAAGACCACGCTCCTCTTGGTGAAGCCTGGATCCTCTTCGGTTGAAAGGTCACTTACGCGAACGATGGGGATACGATTCAAGGTTGCGGCCAGGCGATGCAGTCACCCGGGCACATGCTCATAACGTGCTGAATCTCGTCTTCAGGGTAATCGGAAGCTTCTGCAACCTCAATGCATCCGGTCTCCTCGTTCTTCTTGAAGATATCGGGCAGGAGGCTGATACATGATTCGCAGTCTGTACATTCCGACCTACCGATGACGGGGACCTTGTTCATCGGTTCTTTTCGCTTTCCAGGCGAGGTACTCTCCGTAGGTGAAGCTTGAGCCACGTTCACAGCTTCCGCCTTTGTGGCTTTTCTCCTTGCACAGGCGACACCGGGTTTTGCTGCACACCTGGCACTGTTCACAGTCAGAACATTTTTCTTTTCGTAAAGTCATAAATCCGTTACCAAACTGAGCTGAGCCAGAGCGCCCCGGGGGGTGTTCTCTCAGGACCGCAATACTACCTCAGATGCTTTCCGAGGGGCCATGGGGGTCTCTTTCAAAATGAGGAAACGAAGAGAGACCAGGAAAGACTCCGCAATTACAGGGCAGCGATTTCTTCGTTTCTCTATTTTGAAAGAGACCCCCATGACCCCGATATTCATAACCGGTCAGGCACACGGTGAAAGGAAAAGCAATCAAACCAATACGATGTTCAAGCGTGCACCGTGTACCGTGTATTATGCCGGCAATTCCCCGGCGATTTTCTTGCCCAGTTCGTGGCAGGCTTGAGTAGCTTCTTTATCGGGCACGTACTGCACTTTTATGCCAGGATCGATGACCTTGAATTTCATTCCCTCAAGCTCAGCGGTGATCATTTTTACAGCCTCACCACTCCAGCCATACGAACCGAAAGCAGCTCCAATCTTGTTCTGTGGTTTTAGCCCTTTCATGTAGGCCAGGAAATCGCTCACCGTTGGAAACAGTCCGTTGTTAAGAGTCGGCGAACCGACAATGATCGCACCCGAATCCAGGACTTCCGTTATAATATCGCTTCGATGCCATTTCCTGAGGTGCATGGGCTTCGCATCCACGCCCTGCTGGCCAAGAGCATCGACGATCGCTTCAGCCATCATTTCCGTGCTGTGCCACATGGTGTCATACACGACGACGGCTTTCCTTTTTGGCTTCTGCTGGCCCCATTCCACATAGGCACCCACAATCTTCAGAGGATCTTTTCTCCAGATGATGCCATGATCCGGGCAGATCATGCGGATTTCGAGCCCGATCTCCTTGACCTTCTCCACCAGCTTGAGGATCAAAGGAGAATAAAGAAGCAGGATGTTGGCAAAATACTTTTTCGCATGGGGCATGATCTCCTCCCCCATCTGATCATCGAACCTTTCCAGCCCAGCATAGTGCTGTCCAAAGCCATCGCTGGAAAAGAGGATCTTGTCTTCTTTGGCGTAGGTGAACATGCTGTCAGGCCAATGAACCATCCGGGTCTCCATGAAGACCAGCGTCCTTTTCCCGAGGCTCAGTTGACTGCCGTCCTCCACAGGCTGATAGTTCCATTTCTGCTGAAAATGCTTGGAAAGGTTTTTGTGTCCGAGTTTGGAGCAGTATAGGGGCTTGTCTTCCCCGATCCGGTGCATCACCCTGGCCAGACCACCGGAATGGTCCATTTCTGTATGGTTGCTGATCACATAATCGATCTTCTTGGGGTCAACGATTTGGGAGATGTTCTCCAGTAATTCATCTGCAAAGTCTTTCTTTACTGTATCGATCAACGTGATTTTTTCATCCATGATGAGATAAGCATTGTAGGTGGTCCCTAGATGGGTTGAATACCCATGGAAGTCGCGGATGTTCCAATCAATGGCCCCCACGTCGTAAATTCCTTTCGCTATCTCTACTGCCTTCATAACTCACTCCTTCAAATTTCAGGATTCGAATCCTTGGTTCCAGCCCCGATCACAGGCAGGCTGACTCTGAAAACCGTTCCTTTGCCGGCTTCGCTTTCCACGGCGAGGGAGCTACCTGGATGCTCCTCTATGATACTCTTGGAGATGCTCAAACCGAGACCTGTCCCATGTCGCTTCGTGGTGAAGAAAGGGGAAAAGACCTTCCTCAGGTCGTCCTTGGAAATCCCGCACCCACTGTCCATAATTGCGATTTCTACCTTATCCCCTCTGAGCTGTGATTGAACGGACAGATTTCCTCCGCTTTCCATCGCTTCCATGGCGTTTTTCACCAGGTTGAGAAAAACCTGTTTCAGCTTGGCTCTATCTCCCATGACCATAGGCTGTGACCCGTCAGTTCTGATCTCTGTGATTATCCTCTTGTTTTCACAATCGGCCCTGACAAGCTCATGGACTTCTCTCAACACTTCATTGATGGACATCTCCTCCATGTTCAAGGTCCTCGGCAGATAAAGCGCTCGCAATTCTTTCAGGAGGTTTTCCAGTCTTTCAACCTCATTCACGATAATGTTTAGCTTTCGGGTGCTCTTTTCATCCCTGTTCTGCTTGATCAGTTGCTTTGCAAATCCTCCAACCATCATCAGAGGATTCTTGATTTCATGGGAAATCTCCGCCACCACCTGTCCAAGAGCTGCGAGACGCTCTGAACGGATGATCCGTTCCTGCAGGGCTTTGGTTTCCGTGAGATCACTGACGATGCCTGTGAAGTACATTTTCCCATCCACTTCCGATACGGAAAAGGAGATGTTTGCAGGAAAGGTTTCTCCGTTTTTCCGCGTGGCAAGGATTTCAGAACCGTGCCCGATCCTTCGCGGTTTCCTTGTCCGCACAAATCTCTCCACAGCCTCGTGATGGTCACGGCTACATCTCGGGGACATGATGACATCAAGATCGCGACCGATAACCTCATCCCGGCTGAAGCAGAAGATCCTTTCGGCTGCTTTGTTGAAGAAGAGAACCTTATGGTTCTGATCTATGGTGACAAAGGCCTCATTCGTGTTTTCAACAGCCCCTTGAAGAACGGCAAGCTCTTTGGCTTCCTCTTTGCGCTCAACCATAGCGTCCTTCCATTGCCTTTTCTCCGTGCCTCGCTGAGCCCATCAAAAAACCTCAGCCCCTATCAGGCCGATAATGCTTTAACAACCTGATACGAAACATAAGGTTGGTGGGCGATTTTGCAAGGATGACTGCCTGTCGAAACGGGCTTTTCCCTCTCCCTGGCGTGTTGTTTATCATACCACACCCAGAGTTGATAAAG
>JAHECH010000085.1:0-6354 GCA_024641835.1 Deltaproteobacteria bacterium | reverse complement strand
CCTTGAAGAACGGCAAGCTCTTTGGCTTCCTCTTTGCGCTCAACCATAGCGTCCTTCCATTGCCTTTTCTCCGTGCCTCGCTGAGCCCATCAAAAAACCTCAGCCCCTATCAGGCCGATATTTCATGAGAAGTGTGGAACAATGCTGAAGAGTTAGTACTGTCCCTGGTCATAAAACAGGTGAATAAATCAACCCGGCCGGAGCACCCCGGGGGTGCTCCGGCTCAGCTCAGTTTGGCGACAGCCTTGTGACTCAGGGCAGTAGAGCTTTAACAACCTGATACGAAACATAAGGTTGGTGGGCGATTTTGCAAGGATGACTGCCTGTCGAAACGGGCTTTTCCCTCTTCCTGGCGTGTTGTTTATCATACCACACCCAGAGTTGATAAAGGGGGAGGAAAATCTTTTTCCTCCCCCTCCTTTCAGTCACAAAGGCAGGGAAAGTCAGGAACCTAGGAGATTCCCGGAAGAGGTTGATGCTGAAGGGAATCAGGCAGCTTCGAGTTTCTGCCTGGCGGCCATATCCATGAGGACTCTCTCTCTCGTCTTGTCCAGACCGAGGGCCTTCCTCTTTTTGTCAATGTGAGCTATCATCATCTGGGCCATCTCATGAGGATCCACTGCGAATCCCCATTTCCCAAAACCAAGCTCTTCCAACCCCTCAAAAAGAAGCTTGTGGAACTTGGTCCCCTCGATAATCGGATAGGTGACCCCAAAGACGGTATAGACCCCAGAGGCCACAAAATACTGGCCGATTGAAATCGCCTTTTCGCTCATCCATTCCGGAGCTGCCCCTGCTACGGGCAGATCAGCGATGCTATCGCCAAGACCTCCGATGCGCACCATTTCCGAGCAGGCGATCAGAATACGGCTGTTGTCGACGCAAGATCCCAGGCCGAGTACAGGCGGCATGCCCACGGTCTCGCACACTTCCCTGAGCCCTGCACCAGCCAGGTGAGCCGCTTCCGGTGTGTAGAGCCCTGCCTTGGCCAGTGCAATCTGTGAGCAACCGGTTTGTACCACCAGGATATCGTTCTTGATCAGCTCTTTGACCAGTTCCACATGGACCCAGTCCTGTTTTACTCTGGGGTTCGTACACCCCACCACACCAGCCACGCCCCTGATCCTGCCATTAATGATGTTGTCGTTGAGCGGCGTATAGGATGCCCTGAAGGTTCCACCCAGCATGTAGTTGATATACTCGTGGGAGAACCCATGAATTCCCATGTTCTTGATCTTAGGAATCTCCACGGGCATCTTGCGGTTTTTGAATCGAACAATAGCATTCTCGACGATGGCGTCCGTGCACTCTCTCGGTTTGTGTTCATGGAATTCAATATGCTCGACACCTTCAATCCTGCAGCGCGGGTTGGTCGTGAAAAGCCTCGTTCCGTAGCAGTCCGCTACCTTGGCGAGTCCCTGCTTGATGCACTGCACGTCCACGCCCATGGCATCCACGGCTCCTGTGACCAGAATGGCTTCAGTGGACATGAAGTTGCCTGCATGAGGTATACCGTGTCTGGAGAGCATCTCCGCGCCTGAGCAGCACATGCCGACCAGGTTGATCCCCTTTGCCCCCGCTTCCTTGGCTGCCTGAATGAGGCTCGGGTCATTGACCGAGTCCAGCATGGACTCAAACAGATTTGGCTCATGGCCATGGATGATGACGTTGACTTGGTTCTCCTTGAGGCAGCCCATATTGACCTCCGTCCTTACAGGGGTCGGCGTGCCAAAGAGGATATCTGAAATCTCCGTGGCCACCATGGACCCTCCCCAGCCATCTGCCAGAGCTGTTCGGCTGAACTGCTTGGTGAGGTTCTCATAGTCCTGGTCAACGCCCATGTGGGTGCGGTGCATCATCTCCATGATTTCCCTCATGGCGCCGCGAGGAACGATTCCATGCTTGCGCCAAGTCTCCAGGGTCTTTGCAGGAACCCTCTTCGCAAAGGGAATCTCCCCTTCAACCTGAGTGTAGGTACGCTCAAGCTCCTTGTAGAGATCTATAGCTATGTCTTTTGGTTCACGACCTTCAACCTCAATCCCGAGCTCCCTTGCCACGCTCTCGAGCTTCATGGAATCCTTGATTCTGTAATCCTTAATGTGGCCGTTCACCACCTCTCTGAATAGATCCAGCATGCTCATGCCATGGTCTGTATGAGCGGCAGCGCCACTGGCAACCATCCGGGCGAAATTCCTGGCCTGAATCGTGTCAACCGTCGCGCCGCAAACGCCCACTTTTGCGTATGGGTCTTTAGAGTTCAGCCGGCATGGACCCATGGCGCAGTGCTTGCAGCAGGCTGAGTCCGCGCCGATCGGGCAGGGCTTCATGTCAGCGGCGCGGTGAAAAGCGATCTCCACCCCATCCCTTTCAGCTTTCCTGAGCATCTGGGCCGTAGCTTCGCAGGTAGTGGCCTCGTTGATGTCCAGGCCTTTCTTTTCAACTTTCTTTTCGATCTTCTTTCCTTTTTCTTCCTCCATTACGTTCCCTCCTTCGTGGCTTTAATGAAACCTCCTCTTCGGAGATTAGTAACTATTCCTAAAAAATACCTAAATCAAATTAGATCGCCCTCTTCCAAAAGGCGATTACGCCGTCCTTACCAAAGAACATTTCAATCAATTCCCAACCTTGATCTCCTCTTTTGTTCAGTATATCCACGAGCATGGCTGCCTGATCCTGAGGCAGATCATTCAGAGTACAATCTCCCTCATCTGTGCAGAAGTAAATCAGCTGGGTGAATTCATTAGCAGGATGCTTCGTTATTTCATACTCGAAACGGACCATGAAATCAATCCTCTGGAAAAGAAAAACTCCGGCTTATGGGTGCCGGAGGGGCTTCACTTTAGGGTGAAATGCATGGAGTCTAACGCCCGAAAGCGCCCTTTAGCGTGGGCCAATGGTCTTTGCCTCTCCCTCAATGCTGCATTTGGTGAAATCAATCGGTTTCCCGCATCCCTGGCAAAGATGCTCTCTGCTGAACTCATCCGAAAAAATCTCTTTTTCTCTCCCGCAATTGGGGCACTTACAAACGAATGACCTCAGATTCTTGAGTTCCTGTAGTCCTGGGCAATGTAGAGGTGTTGTCACGACGCGCCTCCTCCATCTAGGTTTCTGTCGCTTACATGCTTATCGTCTATCTTAAGGCCTTCGGGAAGTCAAACTCCTATTCCTCAGTGTAATGATTACCTGATATTCTTACCGATTTCTTTCCCGTACTCCTGGGCCATCTGGACGCCCCCGCCGAGAGATGAAGACTTAAGCCGGAGCGGTCCGCTTACCATATTCATTTTGAAGATATTTTTCATGGTGTCATAAATCCGATCCGGAGCTTCACCGCTCCAGCCAAAAGCGCCATAAGCCGCTCCCACCTTTCCTTCCAGATGCGCCTTCTCAGCCAAGAAAAGCATGGTTTTCATGGACTGCGTCATTTCTCCGTGGTAGGTGGGAGAGCCGAATACATAGGCATCGTAGCTCTGGAAGTCATCCTCTTTCTTAATCGCTGTTACATTCACCACATTGGCATCGCCGCCCTGAATCCTGATTCCCTCTGCAATCAATTCACCGATGGACTTTGTTTCACCCGTCCTGGTCGAATAAACCACAAGAGCCTTTCCCATTCTTTGCCTCCACGCAGGCCCGCCCGAGCTGATCTGCTATTCCTTTTCCTCCTCGATCTTTCCCTTATGCTTAGTCCCGCACATCGGACAGACGATCTCGATCTCTTTCTCGTCTCCGATGAACTTCTCCCTCAGCTTCTCAGGGCCCAAGAAACTCACATCTCCGCACGCACAAGATGGACATTCCGCCCTCACCCTGTATTTCCTTTTGGACATGGCGCTTCAACCTCCCGCTTATCTGAGCCTCTGGTCGCTTCCTGTCTTGCCGCATTCGGGAATGTAGCAGGAAACGTCGAGGAATTCACACTTTTCTTTGCATGAGGGGCACTTCTCAGGGGGCGTCTCAGCTCTCAGAGTATACCCACATTTGTTACATTTCCATTCTGCCATGGCTTATTCCTTTCCTCACCACACTTTCTAACCCATGTGTGGTGGCGTAGATAACGACATTTCCGCCGGGCCAAGCCACGAAAAATGGGCCTTCCTGCCTCAGCCTGCGGCAGACCGTATGGAAATCTTGAAATTTCTAAGCCTTCCACAAACCGTGGAGGTTGCAGTACTCGCGGGCAGTCACCTTGCCTGCATCGATTTTGAAACTCGCCTGAGGTGCGACTCCAGGTTTCAGGAAGTAACGGTAAGCTTCACCATCAGCGATCACCTCAATCCACTCAATGTAGTGCTTCTCTTCCATGGGATGGGCTACGCTTCCAACTTTCACTTTGAAACCGCCAGCCACTTTCTCTACCACTGGAACATGCTTTTCTTTGGCTGCATCCACGGTGTTTTCTTTGTAAAGCTTCATGGGCTGGCCGCAGCATACCAGTTCTCCGTTGCCGCCATGAAGGACTTCTACGATATTCCCGCACACTTCACATTTATAAACCTCCAACTTTTCTGCCATTTTTCATTCCTCCTTTGAGTCGTACGATGGGAAAATTGGCTATGGTGGGGACCCTCGCAGGAACCCCTCTCTATGCCAGTTTCTTGGCAGCCTGCAAGGCCGCTTCATAGTTAGGTTCTTGGGTCAGTTCCTTAACGACTTCAATGTACTGGATAAGGCCCTTCCGGTCCACCACGAAAACCGCCCTCGCAAGGAGGCGCAACTCCTTGATGAGGACCCCATAGGCAGCGCCAAAAGAGGCGTCCTTATAATCAGATAGGGTGATCACCTTGTCTACACCGGCTGCCCCGCACCACCTTTTCTGAGCGAAAGGCAGGTCCATGCTGACGGTAAGAATGACGATGTCCGGACTGAGATGCGCTGCTTCCTGGTTGAATCTTCGCGTTTCCAGGTCACAGACGGGGGTGTCGAGGGAAGGAACCGCGGAAATAATGCAAACCTTACCTTTATAAGCACCGAGGTTTACCGGAGAGAGGTTATTATCCAAAACCCCAAAATCAGGGGCTCGATCTCCGACCTTCAGAGCCTTGCCCACCAAAGTCAGGGGGTTTCCCTTCATCGTGATCATTCCTTTGCGTTCTTCCATGTTCGCCTCACTTCCTCCACGCGCCATTGTATCTGTCAGCTGAGATCAATGGGACAATGGGCAGGATTTCAATAAGTTGATCATAACAAGTTCTTTCCAAGCTCAAGATTCCTCCGCCTTTCCCTCTTGAATGGTTCTCTCCCCATCGGGAAGTTCTTTTTCTCTTTCCATGCACAATTTGCAAAGCCCGAGAAACTCCAACTTATGCCCGAAGATGCCGAACTTGGTGAGATGGCCAAGGGCATTTCCAAGGCTTTCAATAGTATCATCCAGTGGTTCAATGTGCGCGTCTTCGATCTTACCACACCGCATGCATGTGATGTGGTAATGATCCTTGGTCTTGCCATCAAAACGCATCTGTGGCAGGCCAGGCTCTAGTTTGGATATAAGTCCAGACGATGCGAGGATGTCGAGATTGCGATAGACCGTGCCCATGCTGATCCTTGGCAACCTCCTTCTCACCCTCTCATAGATCTCATCAGCGGTAGGATGGTCCAGGTTTTTCATGACCTCTTCGAGGATCACCTGCCTCTGGTGAGTCATTCTGTATTTTTGCTCTTTGCTCAAAACGAAGCTTGGACTCTTATTAGGAATAATTCCTAAATTATTCATATCATCTGAACTGTCAAGACAAAAGCGGACTTTATTTTCAGTTGTTCAGGAATAGGCTTGGAACTCCAACAGGCAAGACAGGAAATCAATCGTCTTGAAACCTACCTTCCCTCTTCGGCAACTGAGCCAGGTCCCGCAAGGGGGCGAAACATTTTTTTGCCCGCCCCGCATATAGGGCATTTCCAGTCCTCCGGCAAATCCTCGAACTTGGTGCCCTTCGGGATCTTCCCTTTTCTATCTCCTCTGTCAGGGTCATAGATATAACCGCAGTTGACCGTCTGGCACTGCCACATCTCTTCAGGTCTTGCCATGGTTCGCTCCACTCCCTGGCTTTATCAGTTCCTTGAATTTCCCGTGCCAGGAACAGTTGTCACAATAGGTCTCGGTTTCATCCTCGATATCAGGTCCGCCGCCATCAACCTTCTTGGCGGTGAATACCACCAGAACGCCCTGGAGGTCGAACTCGTGAATTTCATATTCATCGTCGGGGTCTTTGACGTAGAAACGTTCACAGCCGCACATCGGGCACGCCATCTCTCTCACCAGTTGTTCTATGGATTACGGCTAAGACACTTTGAAAAACGCTTTCTTGACAGCCCCGCAAACCGGGCACTTGTCCGGGGCTTCTTTTTCGACAGTCA
>JAHECH010000724.1 GCA_024641835.1 Deltaproteobacteria bacterium | reverse complement strand
GGCCATGCTTCGCCAAGGCGGCGTTCTGGTCATGCATGACTTTACCTATCCCGATGGTGACATCTTTCCGCATATCTGGGAATTTTACTTCAAGATCTTGCGAACCGTGGGGGCTAGGTTTTTTCCCAGATGGAAGACGGTGTTCGAAGAATTGCCCCAGTTTCTTCGAAAAAGCCGCTGGGTCTCGGAACTTCTTGTGTTTCTGGAAAAAAATGGTTTTACCGACATTCGCATTGAATCCCTCACCCTCGGGACATCAGCCATAGTCACTGCCACAAGGCGGTAGGTCCCATGCCGCCACAATAAAAAAACTTGCCTTGCTTAGTCATTTTGTGGTATCTGCTATTTATAGCGCTTTTTGCAAGTGTTCTTTTCTTAGCCGCTGAGCCATCGAACCCCCGGAACGATTACCAAAGGAGAGCCTGACGTGAAAAGAAAATCGATCATTAAGGCCGTTCAACACTTAATCTGTCTCGTGTTATCCTTTCAGGTTTATTCTGCTTACGGTGCTGAAGCAGATAAGTTTCCTCCAGGAACGCAACTGCCCCAGTTCACGGTGGGGGCCCCTGATTCCCCGGAAGTGCAGAAGTACCTGGGCTTGAAGAATAGAGATCCTTTTAAGCTCTCCGACATCGCAGCGAAGATGGTCCTGATCGAATTTAGTAATTCGACGTGAGCGGTGTGTCAAAAGAACGCGCCTGTAGTTAGCAGGCTCCACAAACTGATACAGGAAGACCCCACTTTGGCGGATGACATCAAGATGCTGACGATATCCGTTGCGGACGACAAAGTGCGAGCCGATGATTTCAAAGCCAAATTCAAGCTGCCCTTCCCTATTTTTCCTGACGAAAAAGGGGAAACCTATTTCGCGTTGAAGCAGCCCGTCATACCCTCCCTCTTGTTGACCACCACCGGTGGCAGGGTGCTCATGAATCATAACGGATTGATCGAAGATTTCGATGGGATGGTGAAAAAGATCAGGGAAATCCATAAGAAGCAGTAGAGCACCGATGAAGGCAATAGCGTTCCTGAGGTCCCGACTCGGTGGGGAGATGGGTGTTTTTCAGCAACCTGCTACAGGGCAGTGATCCTCCAGATCAACAACCCAGTACCAAGACATATCACCCCCATGCTGATGCTTTTGAGAATCGTCTCGTATCTCACCATGATCTGTCTCTCACTCTCACTGAGAATGTGGGAGCGGCTCTTGAGTTCCTTGTAGGGACGAGAAGCTTTGATTTCTACAAGGCCGAAGAGTGCCATGGCCACTCCTACAGCGAACGCCTCCACTGAAACCCTGTTGGTCTGCATCATATAACCGGCCAGAACAGGAAGAAAACCCCAGGAAAATGCAAACCATCCGTCCTTATGAAATCGGCCTCCAAACCATTCAAGGTTGTAAGCAAAGACAAAAAACCCTTCCAAGATAGCGATAATTGCCAACCAGGGCGCATAGAGAACCATGTAGTAAATCGCGATGCCATAGGCCGCTAAGAGGGAGAGGATCGCGGCGAAAAGGAGCTGACCTTTGGTGAAAACACGTCCCCATGGCTTGGCTTGCTTGCTTCCGAATGCATCCAGCGCATGGGCTGCGACTCCAAGGCCGAGAAAGTAGATCACTGCGATAGACACAACCCTGTCCCAGTAAAGATATCGGGCGAGCAGGGAGCCGACAACGGCGAAACTGATCACCATTCCCGTGTACGGAAGGAATAGAAGGCCCATGATGACCCTGAACCTCTGAGGGCCAGCCTTTGGCACAAACCATTCAGAACTTCGATCACGTGTGTCTCGCTCGGGCTCTAATGGCTCCATCCTGGACATCCCGCCCTCCTTCTAGTGTGGCTTGCCAGAAGTTCCTTTACAAATAACACAGAGGATTATGCCAAGGTATTTCTTGGACACGATACTGGATTGGGGCATCTCTCTCAGCGCCCATCCCGCTTTCGGCGGCACGGGTGGTGCTATTCGAAAGTGCTGTCCGGCACGCCGATGTTGGTCTTGAGATTGCGAAATATGATTCTCCGCTCAAACGATCCCTCGAATGTCCATTCTTCAATCTCTGCTGGAAGCCATGTCTTCTTGTCCACTGAAAATCGATATCTCGTCACTACGCCTTCGCGAAAATGATCATCAGCCACGACACTGATTCGCATTTGGCTCTCGCTTTCATCTATCCTCATCTCACCGCGACGCCCCTTGCCCAAGCTTCGCGCAATGCTGGCAATCAGAAGCCCGAGATCTGTCTGGTCCACTCGCTGGCCGGAACTGGCTCGAAGCAGAAAGCTCTCAGGTGCGACGTGAAGTTCAAAGACACCCGTTAATCCCCAGGGCCGAACCTCTACCTCTCCATCCTTGTCAGGATATATCACCATAGTGCCCTTATAAGG
Source organism: Deltaproteobacteria bacterium (assembly GCA_024641835.1). Taxonomy (GTDB): domain Bacteria; phylum Desulfobacterota; class DSM-4660; order Desulfatiglandales; family HGW-15; genus JAHECH01. Next base: position 500 of record JAHECH010000724.1, on the reverse strand, counting down.
TATTTCAAAATCAAGACGGATCCGGTTGGGTTTCTTGAAAGTATATCGGAATCTCTCTTTTTTGAGTGAGCCATCGCGAGCTGGTTTTATCACTTCAACGACGGACTGGTAGTCCTTCACACCGGCATACGCTGTTTTCATTCTCTCGATCACATCCACCGGTTCAGGTGCAGCTGCGGCATACGCCCACAAAGGCAGTAGATTCAAAAGCAGGAGCCAAAAGCAACCCCCTGATAGCTTCTCTTGAAAGATCATAGGGAACCGTGCCTGTCCAAAAACGATTTTGCCGTTTTGCCGGGGTGTGGGGGTCTCTTTCAAAATAGAGAAACGAAGAAGTCGCTGCCCGGTGATCAGCTTTAGGTCAAGGGTGAGGCCGCCCCGCAGGGGCGGTTGAGGCGGGCGGAGGGCTTCCCGGGAATAGCCATCCAAGGCCACACATGGGAGTGACTGATGAGACCGCGCCGCCCGCCTTCGCTGCCCTCTCCTTGCGGAGTCTTCCC
>JAHECH010000084.1:2136-10742 GCA_024641835.1 Deltaproteobacteria bacterium | reverse complement strand
AAGGGGGTTGCGCTGAGACGACCCGACCTACAACCCATGAAAACCCGATTTATGTAGAAGAAGGGGTGGTCCACTATTGCGTTACAAACATGCCAGGAGCAGTGCCGCGGACTTCCACCATTGCCCTCACAAATGCGACTTTCTCCTATGCTCTTGCCCTGGCTGCAAAAGGGTGGCAAAAGGCGATGGCAACTGATCCCGCATTGAAAAAAGGCCTGAATGTTTACGACGGCAAGATCACGTGTGAGGCAGTGGCTGAAAGCTTCAGAATGCCCTGTACGATACTGGATCTTTAGCCTTGGGAACCCTATGTGGCGTTATTCATAAAGCAACTCCGAGCCACTCGGAGCAACTTCCAGCAACTCCCCGGACGCCACACCAGAACGCCGCCAACCTGTTGACACGGCCCACTCTTCTCATCCTTCATTCCGGAGTTCTGCCTGAGCCGACTCCATATCTTTGAACACCCTGCGCCTCATCGGCACAGATAGATCTGTTCCCCAATCATCTGATGCAGCCATCACTGAAATGATCCCATCCCCTGGCTCGAATCTCCTCTTCCGACCCATCCGCCTTAACCAGCCTTATCCCCTTTTCTCGCTCTGTAACCCTCCCTACCTCTGAGACAGGGCCTGGAAACGATGAAGCGATGGCGGACCGTATTTCGGCCACGTGATTTCTTGAGCACGTGATGATCAATTCGTAGTCGTCACTGTCACTCATAAACAGCGCCAGAGGTTCCTTGCCAAGAATCTCTGCTGCCCTTTTCAGATTCTCACTCACAGGGAATTTTTCCGCAAAGAGAAGGACGCCCACACCGCTCTCTTCGCAAATATGACCGAGATCACCCAGGAATCCGTCACTCGTATCGATCATGGCCGTGGCGAACTCCGTGTGACCTACCGCAGCACCCTCCCCTGCCTTGTGGGCGGGACTGAGATACGCCTTGATCAGGGGATGCGCTTTCAGTTCTGGTCTCGATGAGGAGAGCGAGAGAAGCTGGAGCCCAGCGCCCGATTCGCCAGGATAGCCTGTGACAAGGATCACGTCTCCGGGTTTTGCCGTAGAGCGCTGCACCCCCTTGCCCATCTCAACCTCACCCAGCAGGGTGATGTCAATGAACAACCCATTTCCTGATGTGGTGAGATTGCCACCGATGATACATGCTCCAAACGGGTTGAGTTCTGCGATAAATCCCCGGTACATTTCCTCTACGTATGCGAGTTCGGTGTCGCTTTTCAGGCCGAGAGAAATGAGGCCATAAAGGGGACGGCCGCCCATGGCACCGATGTCACTGATGTTCGCGGCCATAGCGCGGCGGCCCAGGTCAAAAGGACTGATATGCTCAGGAAGATAATGACGGCCCTCAACCATGCTGTCGCAGGTGACGAGGAGTTCATATCCCTGGCGAGGAAGAAATGAGGCCGTATCATCTCCGATGCCGAGGATGACGCCAGGTGATTCTACGCCTTCTTTCTTAATGAGATTGCGAATGCGGCGGATAAGCTCAAACTCACCAATCTGCTCAACTGTTTGTGACATCATTTCGAAGATCCTCGATCAGGATCGCCCTCTCCATCGCTTTGAAGTGAGCAAAGGGGTCGGGTATGCCGGGGTTCCATAGGGAGGAATTCTTGAGACATGGATCTAACGGTCATGCGGGGATGAGAGGGTCTGGCTGAAAACCTCTTCGGAAACGGTGCCCTCAGCCACTCTGGTGACAGGCCCTGTGATGATAATGGAAAAATCATCGGAAACCGTGATCTCCAGGCATCCACCGGGCATTCGCACCGTGATATGAGGGTCACAAAGCCCCAGGCGCCGCGCAACCGCTGCTGCTGCGCTCGCGCTGCTGCCAGAAGCGAGAGTATATCCCGCGCCCCGCTCCCATATTTCCAGTTGAATATGGCCCCTGTCTACGATCTTCATAAATTGCACATTCGTACGGTTCGGAAAGCGAGGCTCGGTCTCGATATGAGGACCTAACCGGCGTGCTTCTTCTTCGGAAATCTCATCCAAGATCACGACGCAATGGGGATTTCCAATGGTCGCTGCAGAGTAACGCAACTCCTTCCCCTGAATCGCCAAGGTCTCATCGAGCACTTCCCTTGCCGGCCCGCGAACAGGGATCCGGGTGCTATCGAAGCTCACTTTTCCCATTTGGACTGTAACGCTTCGCCCACCGGCGTGAACCGTTGATTCCACCCTCCCTCCAGCCGTCATGATGGTGAAGGGCTCTTCCTTAACCAAGCCCTGGTCCCAGAGGAAGCGGGAGAAAATGCGCAGCCCATTCCCGCTTTTTTCCGCTTCGCTTCCGTCCGGATTAAAGATCCGCAGACCGAAATCGCTGCCCGGCATTTTCATCGGGCCAAATAGAATGCCATCAGAGCCGACACCGTAGTGACGATGACAGATCAATACAATCCGAGGCTGCGTCAATTCGGTTTCAGCACCGGCAGGATCGATGACGATATAATCGTTGCCAAGGGCATGATACTTGAAAAACTTCATCAACCCACCCTCCATCAATACCTAATTCTCAAACCGTGCAAAAAGCCTCATCGGAGTGGGGTCAAGCATTCACCGGAATGTAGGATATTGGTTGTCATGACCACTCCAGATCAGTCGATGATTTTGCGCAGGTTGATAAAATCGCTTCTTTCAAAGCCCAGGGTCTTGAAGAATGAAAGAATGTCGGTGGAGTCCCATCTTACAGAAGTAAAGATATCTGTGATTCCCTTACTTTTGTGGAATTTGAATATCTCCTCGGCGAGTTTTTGACCAATCCCCTGGCCCATGAGCTTGGGATCAACGCCGAACATGGCGACCCAAGCGCATTTATCAGCACCGAAATTGCCCGAAGTGACATAACTGATCATATATCCTACCACCTTACCGTTCACTTCGGCGACAAAGCTCGCGTCCACTGACCTCTTGACTTCTTCTTCCACGATTCGCTTGAAATCGAGGCGCCCGCGCGTCTTCGTGATAGCCGTGTCAATCCTGCTGATGCCCTCTGCATCTTCTTTCCTCATTCTCCTCATCACCACATCGCCCATAACCAACCCTACCCCTTTCAATTCATAGGCCTAATCAATCCGCACAATCTTGACTTGGTGTCCCACCCAGTCTGGAGGAAGATATATTCGGCCGCTGTTGCCGCTCAGACTCACAACTTTTTCCAGCATCTCTTCCCCGTAAACTTCAAACTTCACCTTGCTTTTAGCCATCTCATCCGGAGGTCTGTTGATTCTTTTGTATTTCTTATCTCTTTCCACGCTCTCATCCTTCTCGGTTCGCTCGCGAATTAAGAACCGAAATCTTTTCTTCCCATCACAAAAATTATTTCTATCAAATAAGAACCCCAAAAGTCAATCCACACGCTCAGGTCCCTCTCGGGATGAATAGAGACGCAGATAAAGATTGATCAAAGCATTAGCAGAATGGGGTTGAGATTTCAACATTCATGTAATAGTTTAGACGAGTGGGTAAGACTGATTTTCCAAGGATCCCCATCCATGTCAAGAAAACGTTCGTCCAACGCTTCAGGCCGAAAGGTGCCCAAGTTCACTTCAGTCCACATGGCGACCGGAGCAGCTCTGAGGGAGAGTGAAAAAAGGCTTTCCCAGATCGTCCAGGGGCTCTCCATTGCAGCTTTTGTCATTGACGAAAATCATGTCATCACCCACTGTAATAGGGCGTTTGAGAACCTTACAGGCATTTCCGCTTCCGAGCTTGTCGGAACGAGCAATCAGTGGAAAACCTTCTACCCCACCAAGCGACAGACCCTTGCTGACCTCATTGCAGACCGCGCGCCCGAGGCTGAGATCGCCCGATGCTATCCCGGCAAGTACCGGAAGTCCGCCGTCATCGATGGCGCTTATGAGGTGGAGGACTTTTTCCCCCGCGCTGGGGTCGCAGGCAAATGGCTTTTCTTCACGGCAGCTCCTCTCACAGATGACGAAGGCAATATCGCCGGTGCTATAGAAACCTTGCAGGATATTGCAGATCAGAAACGGGCCGAGCAGAGGCTCCGGCAGTCCGAAAGACGTCTGAGAGCCCTCCTGAATTTCGAACCCTACCCTGTCGTGGTATTCAACCTGGAGGGTCAGGTGTCATACCTGAACCCGGCGTTTACCGAAACCTTCGGATGGGCCCTGGATGAACTGGAAGGGAAAAGGATTCCCTTTATCCCTCCCGGACTTGAGAAAGAGACCAGGGAGGGGATTGAAAGGCTCATGAAAGAGCGCGTCATCATGCGGTTCGAGACCCAGAGATTGACCAAGGACGGAAGGATCCTGGATGTCGTCCTCAGGGCAGCAGTTTTTTCTGAATCCGGTCATGAGCCCGCTGGAACCATTGCAATCCTCAGAGATGTGACTCGGGTAAAAAGGATGGCTCGCAACAATGAGGCTATGCTGAGAATCAGCATGGCCCTCCCGGAATACCCTGAACTGGACGAGCTTCTGTATTACGTCAACAGTGAAGTGAAGAGGCTTGTCCGCACCGAAGGGGCAATTGCTGTGCTCCACGATGAGATCAGGGGTGATCTTTTTGTGCTTGGAGCTTCCTATGATGACATGGCCACTGAGAGACGGGTGCAAGAGTTCCGTTTCTCCAAAGACCAGCTTGTGGCGGGAGAAGTCATCAGGACGGGTGAGCCGGTCATCATCTTCGATACTTCCGAAGACCGCCATCTTCATGAGGAAAGAGATCGGAAATTCGGTTATCACACCAGGAACCTGGCTGCCGTGCCCCTCAAAAGCAGCGAGCGTACCATCGGGGCCTTATGCGCCATCAACAAGAAAGAGGGTATGTTCGATCAATCGGATGTCGAACTGCTCGGCATGATTGCGGGAGCAGTGGCCCTCTCTATTGAAAACGCCAGGTTTGCGGAAGAACTCAAGAAAGCCCTGAGAAGCAATGAAGCGCTTCTGAGAATCAGCACGGCCCTTCCGAAATACCCGGCCCTGGAAGACCTTCTCGATTACGTGAACGATGAAATCAAGCGCCTCCTGGAAACCGAAGGAGCAGTCGTACTCTTGGTGGACGAAGAGAAACAAGAGCTCTTTGCTTTGGGTGCAGCCTACGATGCGACCGACACACAGAAAAGAGTAAAAGAGGTCCGTTTTTCTATGGATCAGCTCGTCGCAGGGAAAGTCATCAAAACGGGAGAGCCTGTGATTGTTTCGGATACGTCCAAAGAATCCCATCTTCATGAGGAAAGGGATAAGAGGTTGGGCTACAAGACAAGAAACCTCGTGCTTGTTCCCCTGCGCGCTCGGGACCGGATCATCGGTGTTCTTTCTGCGATCAACAAAAAGGCAGGGGACTTTGACAAATCCGACGTGGAACTGCTCAGCCTGATTTCAGGAACGGTAGCTCTTTCCATAGAAAACGCCAGAGTCTCCGAGGAGCTGAAAAAAGCCTACAAAGAGGTGACAGGATTAAACCGTGCGAAAGATAAAGCGATCAACCACCTCTCCCATGAATTGAAGACACCGGTCGCCATCATCATCAGCTCGTTGAATCTTCTCACCAAGAAATTGGCCTCGCCTCCTGAAAAAGCCTGGAAACCGACGGTTGATAGAATCCTCAGGAACCTGGACCGCATCCTTGAGATTCAATACGAAGTGGACGATATCATGGAGGAAAAACAATCCAAGGCCTATGGCCTCCTTTCCGTCCTTTTGGATCAGTGTACCGAGGAGCTCATGACTCTCATGGCTGAGCAGGAAGGACAAGAGAGGCTTCTTGAAAAAGTGAGAAAGCGCATCGAGGATCTGTTCGGGCCCAGGGAGGCTGTGTCGAAAGAAATGGACCTGGGCCGGGCGGTGCAGGAAAGGCTTCAAGCCTTGACCCCCTTTTTTCCCCATAGAGAGGTGGACATCGTCAGCCACATAGAGCCGACACCTCTGATCTTCATCCCGCCAGAGGTGCTCCAGAAGGTTGTCGATGGCCTGATCAAGAACGCTGTCGAAAACACGCCCGATGAAGGGAAGATCGAAGTTGGGGTGCTAAAAAGAGGGGAAGGAGCCCTGTTCCAGGTCCATGATTATGGGGTCGGCATTCCTGATGAAGCGCAGAAGAGGATTTTCGAGGGTTTCTTTCCAACGGGGGACACCATGGCGTATTCGACGAAAACGCCTTTTGACTTTAATGCCGGAGGTAAGGGAGCAGACCTGCTCCGGATGAAAATCTTCTCCGAGCGTTATTCCTTCCGGATTGAAATGACCTCTACCAGGTGCCCTTTTCTACCTGATGAAGCCGACCTATGCCCCGGCAGGATCAGCCAGTGTAAACACTGTTCCGGGAAAGAAGGCTGCCACCGTTCCGGTGGAACCGTTTTCTCTATCTTCTTCCCTCGTGCTCCCCAAGCAAAAAGGAACTGAAGCTTTCGGCTATTGGATTTATCGCCCCTGAATTCTGTTCAGCACGAATTGTCTGAATTCGGAACTCTCGAAGATAGGCGGCTTTATTTCATGCACAGGAATTTCAGCTCTCGCCGCGTTCTTGTGCCCACCAGCAGACCCCCATTGGCCGAAGAGCTTCTGCGCCATTTTCCCCGCATCAAGGCGAAATCCTGCATTCCTGAATATGACAATCAGCTTCTGGCCATATATCCCAGATACAATGCACCACGAAGCCTCAACCATTTTCAGGAAAAAATCGGCTATGAACACAAGGATGTCAGGATCATTCACCTTGCCCATGTGGATGAACGCTTTGTCCTTCACAAACATCAGGTTCTCCAGGGCTTTCTTGAAACTTGTAAGCGTCTTCCTCGTCATTTCCGAAGACTCAATCTTCTTGATGATGTTCGTGTTGGCAAACTGATAGAGATATCTGAAGGCATTGATGTCGTTGGGAGTGGTGGGCCTCGCGAAATTGTCCGTGTCTGTTTTAATGCCGTAGAAAAGGGCTGTAGCCAGCCTGGCTGAGGGTTTGATTTTGGCCGCCCTGAGGTATTCCGTCAAGAGGGTCGAATTGGCACCATACTCCTCCTTAATATCCACGAACTTACCCACGCTCCCGGCAAGCGGGGGATGATGATCGATGATGATATCAAATCGGAGTTTGCTGAGTTGATCGTTGTGCTGAGGTTGGGAGTCTAGGATGGCCCATTTGGTCACTTCTGCGGTATTGAGTTCACGTATATGCTGTTGTTTGATGTTGAGCAGCTTGATGAGAGCCAAGTTATCAGTCCGTTTGATCGTATTGATGTGGTAGACGATCATTTTTTTTGCTTTGCGCCAAAACAATCTCTTCAGGGCAAGGGCGCTCGCCATGGCATCCGGGTCCGCATTGATCATGATGGCAACGGTATCTTCAGGGGAGATCGATTCGAGGAGCCTCTTGCACTTTTCCGTGGAAGAGGTGGATTTCGGAAACGGATGCTCCATTACAGCCAGGTTCTTATCATTTTCAGCCATCGGCTCTCCTTTTGCGTTTCATGAAGCCGTTCCCCTTATACGAAAAAATGTGTCTTCAGTAGGCTCTTTTCAAGACACCACATATGCATAAGGTTATGAATAAGAGCTATAAAATTCAATGACAAACGACTTTGATCAGGACTCCCATGGCCATACTTTTTCGAGATACTCAACGCTAGGCCACAGATCGCTTTCCCTGTGGGGTTCAAGGGTAACGGCAGGAGGTTTTTCCATCTTGAGCCTGAGTTTCTTGAAAAGAGTCTGAAAATCAATCTCCCCCTGACCCATGGCGAGATGCTCGTCGTTTTCTCCCCGGTTATCGTGAAGATGAAGTTGCCTCAGGTATGGACAAAGGGTCTCAATCCAACTATCCAGTGGCGTGCTGCTGAAAGCGGCCTGATGACCCGTATCCAGGCAGAAACCGGCAGTCTTGAGAGCACCGAGCAGGGGCAGCAGATCCTCAGGGCCGTCCTCGTATACATTTTCCAGGATGAGAATCGAACCCACGTGTTCCAGGCCTTTCGCAAGCCGGGACCACGTTTCGCCAGCTGTTTCGGTCCACAGCTCGTGCATGTAGCCATACCTTCTCCTGTCATATCCCGCATGAAAAATCACCCTCTCTGCTTTGTAAAGGGCAGCCAGTCGGATCATTCGATCAAATCGCTGACGGGTCAATGCCCTGATGGACGGGTCCGGCGAGCCTGGGGAGAGGTCCATGAACGGTCCATGGAGGTTAATGCTGAGGTCCTGGGCGTGGAGTTCTGCGGCTACACTGCGGGATTTCTCAAGGTTATACTGGTCCAGAGCTACGGCGTCGAAACCGATCTCGGGGTTGATTCTCATCCGGATAAAGCGAGGCAGGTAAGATTCATAAAGCATCACAAAAGGAATATTGACATGGATCTTCTTGAAAATCTCCTTCATCAGCAAAAGCCCCTTCCGTTGACACTGTTTCGTGCTTGGAATATAGTCGGGTAAAACGCTTTTTTGCCCCAGCAAAAAGAGTATTACCCATAGCAACTTGAACTGAGGAAAGCAACAACTCTCTCGCAGCCTACGGCGCATCTTGCGCCGCCTACGGCAGACGACAAAACAGAATCGTCATCGCGCAGAGTTCCTCCCCTTGCGCCCCTTTCGCAAAGGAGCGAGAGCGGGATTTTGAAAGGAGGCCAT
>JAHECH010000084.1:0-2036 GCA_024641835.1 Deltaproteobacteria bacterium | reverse complement strand
GCCTACGGCGCATCTTGCGCCGCCTACGGCAGACGACAAAACAGAATCGTCATCGCGCAGAGTTCCTCCCCTTGCGCCCCTTTCGCAAAGGAGCGAGAGCGGGATTTTGAAAGGAGGCCATGAAAAAATATATCTTCTCGCCGCTGTGTTCAGGGCTTCTCATTCCCGGCCTGGGACAGATCTTGAACAATGAGTTAAAAAAGGGATTGCTTCTTCTCGGTGCTGTTTTCATTCTTTTTGTCGTGGGAACCATCCGGCTCGCTTTCTTGATCAAGTTCTTGCTCAGCCAGTCTGCAACCACTGATCCCATGGTCATCATGGAAAGCATCAAGGGGGCACACCTTCTGTCTCTTTGGGTCCTGGTCGGCCTTTTCGCAGTAATCTGGATCTATTCGGTGGTGGATGCTTTTCGGACAGGGAGAAGGCTGGAAAGCGGAAAAGGAGAGAAACGTCCATGAGATCCTGCCTCATCGATGAGGTCTCCCGGCCTGATGTCAGAAAAACCCCTAGATCCTCTCTTTATAGGCTCCAATCCTTTGAAATCCGATCGAACGTAATCCTCTGGAACCCTTAAAGCAGTTGCCAGGAGAGAACAGGTGATCCGCAGGGGACAATCTGTTTGACTCGGAAAGTATTATTTGGTACGTAAAAAGCTTTGGGAGAACCTGGAGGGGTTTGTCATGGATTATAAGGATACGCTCAATCTTCCCAAAACCGAATTCCCGATGAAAGCGAATCTGGTGAAAAGAGAGCCGGAACTGATTGAGAAATGGGAAAAAGCGAATTTATACCATCAGATCAGGCAGTCCGCCAAGAACCGCAAACGATACACGCTCCATGATGGACCCCCGTACGCAAACGGTCACATTCACATGGGGACAGCCTTCAACAAGATCCTTAAGGACATCATAGTCAAATCGAGGCAAATGGCAGGATTCGATGCGCCCTATGTTCCTGGTTGGGACTGCCATGGACTTCCCATCGAGCATAGAGTGGACACTGAACTCGGCCAAAAAAAGGCGGGGATGTCCCAAACCGAGGTCAGGGGGTACTGTCGCAGGTATGCGGAGAAATACATCGATATCCAGCGCAGTGAGTTCAAGCGCCTCGGTGTTCTGGGGGACTGGGAAGACCCCTACCTTACGATGAACTACGCCTATGAAGCGACCATCGTCCGGGAGTTTGGAAGGTTTGTCCTGAACGGCGGTGTTTACCGGAGCAAGAAACCCATTTATTGGTGTACCTCCGACCGCACTGCTCTGGCCGAAGCTGAAGTGGAATACGAGGCCCATACATCACCATCTATATATGTCAAGTTCCCTATGGTTTCTGACCTGAGCGAGGTTCGGCCTAGCCTCAGAGGGAAAAAGGTTTTCATGGTGATCTGGACCACCACACCCTGGACCATCCCTGCAAACCTTGCTGTCGCCCTCCATCCTGAATTCGATTATGCCGCTGTGGACACAGGACAAGAGGTGTTGATCCTTGCCAAAGGTCTGGCGGATATCTGCATGGACGCCTTTGGTATCAAGTCCTATGAGATCATAGCGGAGTTCAAGGGGCGCGAGCTTGAAAAGGTAAAGGCAAAACATCCTCTGTATGACAGGGAGTCTCTCATTGTGCTCGCTCCCTATGTCACCCTGGATGCAGGCACAGGGTGTGTGCATACAGCTCCAGGCCACGGCCGGGAAGACTATGAAACCGGACTGGAATACCATCTTGATGTCTATTCTCCGGTGGATGACGGGGGCTTTTTTACCCAGGACGTGAAGTATTTCGCAGGCCTTCATGTATTCGATGCCAATTCCAGGGTCACCCAGAAGCTGCGCGACACCGGCGCCCTCTTAAAGGAGGAGACCATTTCCCACGAGTATCCTCACTGCTGGCGATGCAAAAACCCTGTCATCTTTCGATCCACCGAGCAGTGGTTTATTTCCATGGAAAAGAATGATCTCCGGAAAAACGCCCTCAAGGCGATCAAGGAGGTCTCCTGGATACCCAGTTGGGGTCGGGATCGGATCTATGGCCTGATCGAA
>JAHECH010000723.1 GCA_024641835.1 Deltaproteobacteria bacterium | reverse complement strand
ATGGGTTCTTTCATTGGTATAGGTGATGTAGCATGGAACCTGGGGGAGGGGAATTTTGGTGGTGGAAAAAGAAAAAGGCCTCGGTTTCTCATCCCCTGGCTGGTTTTCGAGACCACTGTAATCAATGGTCCGGCCGTTGAGCCGGGGGGTTGTGCCGGTCTTGAGCCTTCCCACCTCAAATCCCAGCTCCCTGAGTTGCTCTGAAAGACGGTTGGAAGGGGGATCCCCCATTCTCCCTGCGGGAAAGTGATCCAGGCCGATGTGAATCAAGCCTTTCAAAAAGGTGCCTGTAGTCAAAATGACGGTTTTGGACAAAAACCTTTCGTGAATGTGGGTCTCAATGCCGTAGACCTTGCCGTCCTTCACGAGAAGCTGATCTACCATGGCCTGTCTCAGGTCCAGATTGGGCTGAGACTCGACAATGCCTTTCATCCTTTTACGGTAGAGGTCCATGTCGTTTTGAGACCTGGAGCCCTGCACCGCCAGACCTTTGCGGGTATTGAGACGCCTGAACTGAATGCCCGTCTGATCCGCATTCTTGCCCATCTCTCCACCCAGGGCATCGATCTCTTTGACCAGATGTCCCTTGGCAAGGCCACCGATGGCCGGGTTACAGCTCATGGCAGCGATATGATCGAGGTTGATCGTGAGAAGAAGCGTGGGGTGTCCCATGCGGGCAGAGGCCAGGGCAGCCTCGCAGCCCGCATGGCCGGCTCCGACAACGATCACATCGTAATGTTTTTCGTATGTGGGCATAAATTAAGACTCGGTCCACGGCGCAAGGCGCACGGTTCCTGGCAAAAGGAGTGAAGCTCCACCCGCAGTGCAGCTGACATCACGCGGCTCCCCCGAGCATCATTGTTCAACAGATAACGATTCCTCTTGACCCCGGATCGGCAGAACCTATCCATGTCCTCCATCAAAGGTGGAGGGATTAGTTACAACTAAGGTTCTCTCCGTGCGTCCTGTGGTCTGCGCCTTGGACCTTGTCCAAAGGGATCTCGGAGAATGATCGATTGCTCCCTTCCTGAACCTACGGAGATGATGGACAAAGGCACCTGTGTTACCTCTTCAATCCTTTTGAGATATTTTCTTGCAGAAGCAGGCAAGTCTTTCCATTTCCTTGCAGAGGAGATGTCTTCTTCCCATCCTGGGTACTCCTCATAAACCGGAGTGCACTGGCTAAGTTTCTTGAGACTTGCGGGCATGGAATCGACTTTCTTGCCCTCCAATTGATAGGCAACACAGATCTTCACTTTCTCGAGACCGGTGAGCACGTCCAGTTTGGTTATTCCCAGGCTGGACAGGCCATTCAGGCGGACAGAGTCCCTTACCATCACGAGATCCAGCCACCCGCAGCGCCGCTTCCTGCCTGTAGTCGCTCCAAATTCAGCACCTCTTTGCTGGATGTAGTCGCCGATTTCATCCAGTAGCTCCGTCGGCAAGGGACCTGCGCCAACTCGGGTGGTGTACGCCTTGACGATGCCGATCATGTGATGCAGTTTGTCAGGTCCAACTCCTGCGCCAGCACATGCGGCACCGGATATGGGATTAGAGGAGGTGACAAAGGGATACGTGCCATGGTCTACATCCAGATGCGTACCCTGGGCTCCCTCAAAAAGGATTTTCTTGCCTTTTTTCAACGCCCGATCTATCTCCACAGAAACATCGGTGATGTAAGGGCGTAGAGTCTCGGCCATGGAAAGATACCTGTCATAAACCGCCTGGAACTCCAGGGGGTCAGCATTCAGGTAATGGCTCAGGAAGAAGTTCTTTTCCTTGAGATTGCTTTGGATTTTTTCTTGAAGGGTATCTGGTTCAAGCAAGTCAACGGCCCTGATGCCAACCCTCGCCACCTTATCTTCATAACACGGCCCGATACCCCGGCCGGTGGTCCCAATCTTGTCCTTTCCTTTGGCTGCTTCCCTGGCCACATCGAGTGCCTTGTGATAGGGCATGATCAGGTGGGCTTTTTCACTGAGAGACAGGCGCTTGGGTGTGACAGGTATCCCTCTTTCGTTTAGTTTATTCATTTCTTCCAGCAGAACCTCCGGGTCAACTACGACGCCATTGGCAATGAAGCACTTCTTGCCCGGGTGAAGAATGCCGGATGGAATGAGGTGACAGATGGTCTGTTGCCCTTTCACCACAAGAGTGTGCCCTGCATTGTTTCCTCCTTGAAATCGGACTACAAGATCCGCCTTGGACGCCAGGTAATCCACGATCTTTCCCTTTCCCTCATCACCCCACTGGGTTCCTACAACAACGACGTTGGCCATTTTTCTCTCCTCGAAGATGGTTATTTCACGGCGATGCACAAAAAACCGCGCTTTTCTAATCTGAAACCTGATACTTTGTCAACGGTATTGTCGTTAATGACATGGCGGAGTTCCAGGAATGGCTCCAGCTATCTTTTTCGAATTTTATACCCAGTGTCGCCAATTATCTATTACAATTTTCCCGCCGAGAAAGTTCGATTCGCCCCAAATCCTTCCTTGTTGTCACACCGGGCAGGCACAGGAACGGCGGAGGGGGCAAGTTTCCCTCGCAGATAAGTCGTAGAAAAGACCAGCCCGGGAGCCTTGGAACGCAAGAAAAGGTTCCAGCCCTTTCGAGATGTAGCGGTCCCACGTAACCACTTTTGAACGTTACCAATATCTTAAAGGAGGGAGATATGAGACTACCTCAACCCCATACCATAGGTCACGTATCCCTCGAAGAGGCAATAAAGCGGCGCAGAACCATTCGGTCCTTCAGCTCAGCCTCATTGACCCTGGAACAATTATCTCAGCTCCTCTGGGCTGCCCAGGGGATCACAGAGGAAAGAGGATTCAAAAGGGCAGCAGCTTCAGGAGGAGCCTTGTACCCGATGGACGTCTACGCCGTGGTGGGGAGAG
>JAHECH010000722.1 GCA_024641835.1 Deltaproteobacteria bacterium | reverse complement strand
TCGTCTATCAGCCAAGCAGATGGGAGCTTTCCTAGAAACATGAATCTTCAAGGAGAAGCTGCAGGGTGACTAACAGGATATCGGCATTCTTCAAGACTGCTGGATGGAAAACACCAAAGGTCCGGGTTGTCGGTGTTCTAGGGCACAGCCTTTGTGGAAGTACCATATTGAATTTGATCCTAGACTGTCATCCTGACATATTCGGCGGTGGTGAGCTTTACTATTTGATGGAAAAAAAGGAGGCCGAACTACCTTTTGAGTTAGTTTGTACCAATTGCCTTAGCAATTGTAGGATCTGGACACAGGACTTCATTAATCTATCTCCGGAAAGAAACTTGTACTCGTACATATGCAATCAGAGTGGGAAAAGAGTCATCGTTGATTCCTCAAAAAAGCTTGATTGGTTTCGGGAGAGAGAGAAGGATGAAGCAGGTGTTTCCTTCCTGTATGTTGTCGTGGTCAAGCACCCGGTAAGGCATGTAGCCTCCTATGTGTGCCGAGCTATGGAAGTTGAAGGATGGGAGGCTTATCTGAAGCCGGAAAATACTATCGACTTATTGTACGAGAAATACAATGCCATCTTAGATTACTTGGAAAAGAAGCGACGTCATTTCGTGATCCTTCAGTATGAGAATCTGGTCAGGAATCCTCAGGAAGCGCTGAGTCGAATCCTTTCGAGGGTATCTCTGGATTACATCCCGGAGATGGAGAAATACTGGCGAAAGGAACATCATCAACTGGCGGGCAACATGGGTGCGGTTTATGGAGCCACGGAGCGTTGGAGCCCGTGGAATCCAAAAACCAAGGTTCACCCTGCCAAGAGGGAGCAATATGAGAGTAACGCCCAGAAAGGGCTTTTCGTGGATGAAAAGTATAAAAATTTCTTAACTCGCGACCAGTTAAAGCAGATACTGGGGAACAGAAAGGTTCGAGATTTCTCCCGGAGATTTAAGATAGTGGATGAGGATTTCGAGGTCTAAAGAATATTTGTAAAACGATGAAGTAGATGGCTCTATTTCTCTCGTGACTGATGTTTATGAACAAGCTTTATGAAATCACATAAACGTGCAGCTTTTTGAGAGGGGGAGAATGGTTCATTTTCATTCAAGATATGGCCTTTTACTATGGCCTTTGCCTTTGTTGAGTGGAGAGGAGGCGGATTTCATGAAAGCGCTGGATCCGCAACCGGGTCGGGAGTGATCATGAAGGATGACAAGCTGTATGTTGTTCAAGCGCAGAAGGGCGGTGACGTGGAAAGGTTAAGGTTTATGATTAACAACATGCGGGCGAACAAAGCATACCGCTATGCGGTAGAACGTGAGGGAGGAGATCCCGAAGGCCTGGTGCTGGAAAAGCTTCAAACAAGATTTCAGAATTACAGGGATAGCTGGCGCGGTAATCCGCGGTATGCCATTGAACATAATCTTCATCACGACTCATTCACACAGACAGGCTTAACACCGCTTTGCATCGACGTTGAAACAGCAGCAATTTGCGACCTAGCCTGTCCTTTCTGTTTCCGCCAGTGGATAGCTACTCCTGACAAGCTCATGAGGGCGGATCTGTATTATAGCATCATTGATCAGTGTGAAGAACTGGGCGTGCCTTCAGTGAAGCTTAACTGGCGTGGGGAGCCTCTGCTACAACCGAATCTGCCGGAGTTCATCGATTATGCCAAGCGCGCGGGAGTCTTAGAGACGATCATAAACACGAATGCCGTTACTCTGGATGAGGAAAAAGCACGAGCGTTGGTTGATTCGGGACTGGATCTCATGATCTATTCCTTTGACGGAGGGACGAAGCAGACTTACGAGAAAATGCGGGTAGGGCGTTTCAAGGAAAACAGCTTCGATGTGGTCTACCAAAACATCCGCCGATTTGCCGAGATAAGGGAAGAAATGAGGTCCCCCTTTCCACGGACAAAGATTCAAATGATTCTTACCGAAGATACCCGAAAAGAGCAGGATTCCTTTTTTGCTCTGTTTGCCGACTGTGTAGACGACGTGGCGGTTAAAGCGTATACGGAAAGGGGAGGAAAGCTGCGTGATCTGGACGAGAGAACCCGAAAGCTTCTGGGAGAAACGACTGAAAAGTGGAAAATCAAGGGAGATGCTGCCTACTGGTGTGATATGCGCGGCACTTTCTATATTTCGGATGGACGCCTACCATGCGAGCAGCCGTACCAGCGGCTCATGGTCACCCATGACGGAAGGGTGAGCATGTGTTGCTATGACTGGGGTATGGCGTACCCGATCGGGTACGTGTCTGAGGAAGGATATAAAAAGGGAGACCGGGACTACCAGGTGGTCATGGAGAAAGCACGGATTGGGGCAAAAGGATTTGAGCATCTCACTAATGTTCAAATGCCTAGGCGATACGTGAATCCGGCCAAGAGAGTGAGCACCCTGTCAGAATTGTGGCAGGGTGACATCATCAATGATCTACGTCAGAAACACCTTGAAAACCGTCTCGAAGAAATACCTGTGTGCAGGCGCTGTCCTTTCAAAGAAACCTACCGTTGGATAAAGGTCGAACCAAAGAATGAGCCAGGGATCTGTTGAAATCATTGCCGAGATAGCCAACGCCCATCAAGGGGATCCCCAGACGGCATACAAGCTTGCCGAGGCTGGGCTGTCAGCAGGCGCCGACGCCGTCAAATTCCAGATCTATTCAGCCGAGGAACTCCTAGTTAAGAAACATCCTCGCTACGAGCATTTCAGAAACCAGTCTTTTACTCGTGAGACATGGAAGGAGTTGCTTGCAAAGGTCATTGAGAGCGGCGCAAGGGTGTATTGCGATATCTTCGGCTTGGAGGCACTGGATATTGCTTCAGCGGCAGGGGTCTATGGATATAAAGTCCATTCATCAGATCTGGGTAACTTTCCACTTCTTGAGGCTGCGT
>JAHECH010000083.1 GCA_024641835.1 Deltaproteobacteria bacterium | reverse complement strand
AGGTGGGGCTCGTGGAACGCTTCAATCCAGCCGTGGTCAAGATGGAGACCATACTCACGCGGCCCATCTTCATTGAATCTCATCGCATGAATCTTTTCACCCCTCGGGGGACCGATGTGGATGTCGTTCTTGACCTCATGATCCACGATCTCGACATCATGCTTCACATCGTCCCCAGCGAAGTGAAAGAATTGCACGCAGTAGGCATGTCCGTTCTTACTGAAAAAACAGACATTGCCAACGCAAGAATGATCTTTGAAAACGGCACGGTTGGGAACTTGACCGCGAGCAGGGTTTCTGACAAAGCACTCAGGAAAATCCGAATCTTTCAGCCTGATGCTTATCTTTCGGTGAACTGCTTGAAGCGGGAGTTGAGCGTGACACGAATGGATGGAAAACTGAGAGACGATAACAACTTCCCTCAAGTCACCTCCAGCAAAATCCAGTTCCCTGGGGCTGACCCTCTGGCTGATCAGATCACTTCTTTCGTGAAAAGCGTCTGCAACGGCTCAAAGCCCGTCGTCTCTGGCCAGGATGGCCGGAGGGCACTCAAATACGCCCTGACCATTATCGATCAGATTGAAAGAGGGTGCAGGAATTTCCAGACCATATGCTGATTCCATGGAGTCCAGGCTAACGCTCATTGTGGCCGGTGAAGCTTCGGCTGATCTGGATGGTTCCAATCTCGTACGCGCGATGAAGGCCTTGGACCCTCACCTGGCCTTCTGGGGCATCGGCGGCAGGATGATGGAAGAAGCAGGGGTCAAAATTCTTGTCCCGTCATCTGACATGGCAGTGGTCGGCCTGACAGAAGTTTTCTCCCGATGGCGCACCATCCTCAAAGCCTATTTCCAACTGAAATCCATCCTGAAGCAGGTGTGCCCCGACCTTCTCATTCTCATAGACTATCCCGAATTCAATATCCCTCTGGCCCGCCAGGCAAAACGTTTCAACGTCCCTGTCCTTTACTACATTAGCCCCCAGGTCTGGGCATGGCGAGCAGGGAGAACAAAGAAACTCGCCTGCCGTGTGGATCGCATGGCCGTCATCCTGCCTTTCGAAGAGGGCTACTTCCGCCAGAAGGGTTTGACCGTGGATTATGTCGGCCATCCCCTCCTCGATGCGATCCCTGCGGGCCTCAACAAGAGAGAAGCGATGATGCAGCTCGACCTTGAAGGGAGGTCCCCCATCATCGGCCTGCTTCCGGGGAGCCGCAAAGAAGAAGTGATCCGCCTCCTGCCGCCCATGGTGAAAGCGGCGGAACTTCTGAAAACGCGGTATCCGAGGCTCACCTGCGTGCTCCCCTGCGCGTCCACCATTCCCGCAGGGCTCATTGAATCCATCGTCAGCCTATCTACGGTCTCAATCAAGATCATCGAAGGAGATATTTACCGGGCCCTTAGCGCGTGCGATTTCGCATTGGTTAAGTCCGGCACCGCAACCCTGGAGACGGCGATCATGGGAGTTCCCATGGTTATCGTCTATCACATTTCACCCATCAGTTATTGGGTCGCTCGAATGGCCGTCAAGGTGCCTTTCGTCGGACTCGTGAACCTGGTAGCGGGAGAGAAAGTCGTCCCGGAGCTAATCCAGAATGATATCACTCCCGAAAACCTCGTCAGAGAAACCGTGGACATCCTGGAGAGTAGCGACAGAAGAGAGAATATGATAAAAAAGCTCCGGGAAGTCAGGGAGAGGCTCCGGGAAGGCGCATCCGAGAAAACAGCTCAAATCGCCCTCGAAATGATGGCAAAAGGGTAACCAATGGCCAGAACCATTCTCATCGTTGACGACGAGGAAAGCATTATCCAGTCCCTTCAAGGTATTCTCTCCGATGAAGGCTTCGACGTCATCAGCGCCACCAGTGGATCTTCAGCCATCGAGAAGATCGACGAGATGATGCCTGACCTGGCCTTGCTGGACATCTGGATGCCGGGCATAGATGGCATTGAAACCCTCGTCAAAATCAAGGAAGCCCACCCACAGCTCCCGGTGGTCATGATGTCCGGTCACGGGACCATAGAAACTGCCGTCAAAGCCACAAAATTAGGCGCTTACGATTTCATAGAAAAACCTCTGTCTCTGGAGAAGGTCCTCTTATGCATCAACAATGCGGTCGATCACTCTAAACTTGAAGAGGAGATCAGCCTCCTCAAAGAAAAGCAAAAAGAGAAGTCCCGGGTCACGGGGGACAGCGAGGCCATCAGGCAGCTCAAGGAACAAATCAGAATCGTCTCTCGCACCAATGCCTGGGTTCTGATTTCAGGCGAGAATGGAACAGGAAAAGAACTCGTGGCTCACACGATTCACGCGCTGAGCCCGCGAAGCCGCAACCCCATGATCGAGGTCAACTGCGCCGCCATCCCGGAAGAGCTGATTGAGAGCGAACTGTTTGGTCACGAGAAAGGAGCTTTTACAGGCGCCACCTCCATGAAAAAAGGGAAATTCGATCTTGCCCACGAGGGGACTCTGTTTCTCGACGAGATCGGTGATATGAGCCTCAAGGCCCAGTCCAAAACCCTCCGCATCCTCCAGGAACAGAAATTTGAAAGGGTTGGAGGCTCCAGGACCATCCAGGTGGATGTGCGGGTCATTGCAGCTACGAATAAGGACCTCGAAGCAGAAATACAAAAGGGAACGTTCAGGGAAGACCTTTACTATCGACTGAACGTGATTCCCATGCGCGTTCCTCCGTTGCGGGAACGGATGGAGGATATTCCCCAACTCATAAAGGAATTCATTTCAGAGATCTCTGTGGACATGAACCTGGAGCCCAAAGTTTTCTCTGAGGACGCTCTTTTGGTGCTAAGGAGATACCACTGGCCGGGCAACGTAAGGGAATTGAGAAACCTCGTGGAAAGGGTGTTCATCATGAGTCCCAACAGAGAGATCCAGGCCTCCGACATCCCGCCTCCCTTCAACCAGATACCGGATACAAAAGATGCCTATGCTTCGGGCCTTGCTGCGAACACGTACAAAGAGGCGAAGGCCATTTTCGAAATGGCTTTTCTCGTAAGGAAATTACAGGAGTTCAACTGGAATATTACTCAAACGGCAGAGGCGATAGGCGTTGAGAGGAGCAACCTCCACAAAAAGATCAAAGCCTATAGGCTGGAAGATTCTCGATTTCCATAGCTTGCATGACCCTGTTCCACACCTCTCTTCTCCCTTCCTTTGTTTTTGCAGAGAAGACGGTCGGCGTGTCGTCTGAAATTGGCTTCAGGCTTTCACTGATCAACTTTGCCTGCAAGAGAACCTGATGCCGAGAAAGTTTGTCAGCTTTTGTGAGAACCGGGATAGGTCTCCTTCCATACTCCTTCAACCATCTCACGAGATCCATGTCGCCTGAACCCGGATCCCTTCGAATGTCAAGAATGACCACAACGGCTTTCAGGTTGGTGCGCTTCCGGAGGTAGGTCTCTATCATCTCCCCCCAGCCTTTCTTCACCTCGCGGGCGACGGCAGCATACCCATATCCGGGCAGATCAACCATGTAAAAGCGATTGTCCACAGAAAAGAAATTGATCGCCCGGGTTCTCCCCGGGATAGCACTTGTTTTCGCGAGCTTCCTTCGATTCACAAGGGCGTTGATCAAGGAAGACTTCCCCACATTCGACCTGCCGGCAAACGCCACCTCCGGCTTGTCCCCCGGAGGATAGTGGCTTTCATGGAGTGCACTTTTTATGAAATCAACTTGCATCCGGTATCGCGTCTCAAGAGTTCCTTTAAGAATTCCGTGCGGCCCAGGAGACTAGGTCAATGAATTTCCGGGACACGGCACTAGCGGCTCTTCAGAAATGCTTCGATCCGGTTCAACCCTTCTTTGATATTCTCCAGTGAATTGGCATAGGAGATCCTGATATAGCCTTCGCCATTCTCGCCAAAGTCTATGCCAGGGCCGACGCCTACGCCCGCCTTCTCAAGGATTTCAAAAGCAAGGGCATAGGAATCGCGGGAAAAACGCTTCACATCGACGAACACATAAAAGGCGCCCGCAGGTACAGTCTTCAGTTTGAATCCGAGTTCCCCGAGCCGCGGAATGATATACTTCCTTCTCTCGTTGTAGATCGACCTCATACGCTCCACGTCAGGTCCGGCCTTCTCAAAAGCTGCCACGGCTGCCCACTGGGAGACACTTGCGGCAGAAATGAAGAGATTCTGTTGGATCTTCTGAAGAGGGCGCACAAAGTCCAGGGGGGCAATGATGTAACCCAGTCGCCATCCCGTCATGGCAAACGCTTTGGAAAAACCGTTCAGCACAAAAGCCCTGTCCGTGAATTCCAGGATAGAATGTTCCTTCTCCTCATACACAAGGCCATGGTAGATCTCATCCGAAACCACGTAGGGACCCAGATCGGCTATCTTAGCCATGCGCTCGGGTGAGAGCAAGGTGCCTGTGGGATTGGCCGGAGAGTTAATCAGCACGGCTCTGGTCCTGGGGTTTATCTTTTCTTTGATCCCCTGAACCGCGAATTGGAACCCGTCCTCCTCGTAGATATTCACGAAAACAGCTTTTGCTCTCAGGAAGTTCACAAAGTTCGGGTAACAGGGATAATGGGGATCGGAAAGGATGATTTCATCCTCCATCTCGAGGAGGGCGGAAAAAATCATGAACAGCGCGGGGGAGGTACCCGTGGTGATGATCACCTGATCCGGAGTGACCTTGACCCCGTACTTCTCAGAGTAATGGCGGCAGACTCCCTCCCGCAATTCCACCAGCCCGAGGCTGTGGGTATAATGTGTACGCCCTTCCCGGATGGCCTTTTCCGCAGCTTCGCAGATGCAGGTTGGCGTTGGGAAATCCGGTTCCCCAACCTCCAGGTGGATAATATGCCGTCCCTGCCTTTCCAAGGCCTGCGCCCTCTCCAGCACATCCATCACGATGAACGGAGGAATATTGCGGGCCCTTTCGGAGGCTCCATTCATGATCGAATCACCTTCCCTTACTCCGCATCCAAGCTCCGCTTTCTGGCGCTCTCACCATCGATTTCCCTACTGGCTCTTCCTGATCGTATTCAGGATTCGCTTAGCGTCTTCACCCACGACCCCCCGAGGATCCAGATTGACGGCCGTCAGGAGCTCTTCCGTCGCCTCTGCCTGTTTCCCCGCCCGCATGTAAGCTAATCCCAGCCAGAGGTGAAAGGCAGGGACATCTGGAGAAAGCTCAATGGCCTTCTTGTACGAAGAAATCGCATTATTCCAGTCATTGAGCATTTCGTAGGAAAGCCCCATCTTGCCGTAGGAAAAACTGTATTCCGGGGCGAATTCGATAGATCGCCTGTAGCACTCTATGGCCTTCTTGTAATCGCCCTTGCTATGATACGCAGCACCCATGTTTTCGTACGCAATGTGGCGATTCCGGTACAAGACATCATCTGCGGCCTTTTTAAAGCACTCAATGGCCATCTCGTAGTTCCTCAGGGCCGCGTAGGAGATGCCAAGGTTATTCCATGCATCGGGATAGTCGGGCTTCAGCTGCACTGCTTTCCTAAAGTGAGTAACGGACTTCTCGTATTCCTTAATTTCGTAATAGGCATTGCCGGCAGAGAATTGAATGGTAGGGCTGCCCGGCCCGAGTTCAGCCGCCTCAAGCAACTCTTTGAGAGCATCCCGGTACCGTCCCTCGTGGATCAACGAGTTTCCAAGCTGTTCCTTGGCCTCCGCCTTTTTCACGTTGGTAGTTGATCCCGTGGTCGCACATCCAGCCAAGAAAAAGGAAAAAGCAAGCAATAGCGCGAACGTTGTTCCTGTTCTTTTCATCATATCACCTTGTTCAGAGGGTATTCGATAATGCCCTCAGCTCCCGTTTTGAGGAGTTGGGGGATCAGTTCCCTGACGATCTTCAAATCCACCACAGACTCCACGGACACCCAATTCGTATTGTAAAGGCTTGCCACTGTTGGCGCATTAAGGCTGGGGAGGAGGCGGATCACCGCTTCCAGTTTCTCCTCGGGAACATTCATTTTCAGCCCAACCATCTTCTCGGCTCTCAGTGCTCCTTTCAGCAACAGGATAATCTGGCCGATCTTCTCTTTTTTCCAACGATCTGTGTAGGACTGCTTGTTCGCGATCAACTGGGTGCAGGAAGTCATTAACTCATGGATAATCTTGAGCCCATGGGCCCGGATTGTGCTCCCTGTCTCTGTCACTTCCACGATGGCATCGGCAAGCCCTGAGACCGCCTTTCCTTCTGTGGCGCCCCAGGAAAACTCTACTTTCACATCAATATTTTTTTCTCTGAAGTACCTTTCCGTGAAGTTCACAAGCTCTGTTGCGATCTTTTTCCCTTTGAGGTCCTCCAATTTCTTAATCTTCGAGTCCCCAGGCACGGCCAGAACCCAGCGGGCCGGATTCTGGCTCACTTTGGAGTAAATCAATTCATCCACCATGACGACATCGGATTGGTTCTCTTCAATCCAGTCCTTCCCGGTGAGCCCTGCATCAAGGGTGCCATTTTCCACATACCTGGACATTTCCTGGGCACGGCACAGGGCGATCTCGATGGTCTCATCATTGATGTCAGGAAAGTAGTTTCGCTCGTTGATGTTAATCTTCCATCCTGACTTTTCAAAGAGACTGACGGTCGCCTTCTCGAGGCTTCCTTTCGGTATTCCGAATTTGAGCTTTTTCATTTTCCGTAAACTTTCTCCGGATCAAAAATTCTTTCTTCAACGGTGACGACCTCGCTGTTCTCGCCAAGCTTCCTGTAGAAGCAACTCACATGGCCTGTATGGCACGCGACCCCACCCACCTGCTCAACCCTAAAAAGCACGGTGTCCTGGTCGCAATCCACGAGGATTTCTTTGATAACTTGGATGTGCCCGGATGTCTCGCCTTTGTGCCAGATTTCCTGCCGCGATCGGCTCCAATAGTGTGCCTCTCCTGTCTCAAGGGTTTTCCGCCAGGAAGCCTTGTCCAGATAGGCGAGCATGAGCACTTTCCCTGTTTGGTAATCCTGGACGATGGCGGGCAGGAGCCCGTTGCCTTTATTGAAGTCTAAGTCAATCATCCCGTGCCGCCCTGTGGGCCGAATTCATAAATAACTAAAATACCATATCAAACCACGACCGCAAGTAAAAAGTAGCACAGAAAAACACCTGCAACCTACGACAAACCACTTACATGCCTGCCCGACAATTGCCCGCAAGCCGCTGAGATATCCTGGCCTTTGCTTTTTCGGATGATGGCGGTGAAATGACGATCCACCAGGGTTTCCTGGAACTTGAGGATGCGCTCCATCGGCGGGGGGGACATGTCCAGCCGTGAATGCGGGTTCAGGGGGATCAGGTTGATCTTGGCTCTCAACCCTGAGAGAAGTTTGGCCAGTCTCATGGCGTCCTCTGCCCGGTCATTGATTCCCTCGATCAGGATATACTCGAAAGTGATCATCCTTCTGTTAGGCAGGGGGAAAGCCTTGCACGCGGCAATCAGGCTCTTCAGAGGATACTTCCGGTTTACCGGCATGAGGAAGCTCCGTGTCGTATCATCGGCCGCATTGAGGGAAACCGCGAGGTTCACCGTTATGTCTTTTCCGAATTCCCGCATCTGTGGAACCAAGCCGCAGGTAGACAATGTGACTCGGCGATGTGAGAAGTTCATTCCCTGTTCCGAAATGATATTATTGAGGGCCCTTAAGACCGCATCATAATTGGCAAGAGGCTCACCCATACCCATGACCACGATATTCGTGAGGCGGTCGGCGTAATCCATGGACCGCTTCACCTGGATAACCTGATCCACGATTTCTGATGCGGTGAGGTTTCGCTTGAGCCCTTGTTTACCCGTAAGGCAAAACCTGCATCCCATGGCACAGCCGGCCTGGGAGGAGACGCAGAGGGTGAAGTGTCCCCTTTCAGGGATAAGCACGGTTTCAATGGTGAGGCCGTCACGGAGTGCAAAGAGATACTTGATGGTTCCATCCTTGGAAACCTGAGTTTCCACCACCTCTAGAGAGGTCAGCTCAGCCTTTTCTTCCAGCAGAAGGCGAAGACCCTTTGTGAGGTTGCTCATTTCCTGGAACCTGCCCACCAGCCCCTTGAACAGCCACTGGCGCAATTGCTTAGCCCGGTAGGCAGGAAGACCTTGGCGTTCGATCCAGGCTTCCGTTTCCGCGAGGCTCATTCCTTTTAAGTCCGCTTTCATGAATGTTTCACCGCTTTTTGCTTTCCCCTGAGACGGGGGAAAGCAAAAATAGCGTCCTTTCCTATTCTGCAAGCTCACGGACTGTGCGTTTGATACCATCTCGCATCACGGTCACGTTGAAATTCAATATCAACCCCAGGTGCAGACCAGACAGTTTTCTGCCCTTGTACATCACGGGTAAGGTTTTCTGTCTGTCATAGCGCAGACCTCTGAGATCGAGTTCCTGACATAGGCATTCTTCGTAAATGGATTCAAGCGGCCCCGGCCCAAGTGCTTTATGCACTTCTATGGCTGCCCCGATGATCTTGTTACTTAACTGGTTGATATCCATATCTGCAATGGGCCTCTTCTCCCCTCAACGAACAATCGTTTCCCTTTCTGCCGTCTCAGCAGAAAGGAAAACATTCTCTCTGCGTTCTTTGCGCCTTTGCGGTGATCATGCGTCTTTGCATTCGCCTTTTGTAAGCGCTGATGGATTGTTGCACATGGTTCTGAGCTTTGCCAGCTCCCATACGTAGTCGTAGAGATGAAGCCCTTTGCTTGCAGCAATGATTTCTCCATCATCCACGCCAATGCTCGATGCCATGTATTCCTTCAGCAGCTGGATGGCACCCAGGTTCGCCGGGAACCCATTCCACAGGTCCCAGGAGCGGAAATACACGATGAAATGGAGCTTACCTTCCTTCACCCTCGTATCGATCCCGCGAAGACAAGGGGGATCATTCAAATAGATGGAGCTGGAATCACCCACGGTCATGTAAGCCTGGTTTGTGCCAAAACCCTCTTCCTTGTACATCCGGATCACCTCTTCAATCTGGTTTTCCAGAAACTGCCCGTAGGTGTAATCCTCGCTCGGCTTCTTGGCCGATGTCATCAAGTAAGGGAGGTATTCTTCAAGGTATCCGTCAGCAACTGGGTTGGGGATTCCCAGGGACGGAGGAACGTCAGGCAAAAGAGGCCTGACACCCGGGTATTTGACGTGCACGGTAACGTAGTCGAACTCCAGCCGCTTTTGACCTTGAAAGCTTCCACGCTCAATCACGTACTCCCGCCCCACCTCGAGCAACCTGTATACACACTGGAACCAGGCGTCCGGAAGATCCCTTGCCTCTAAGAATTCTAGCTTCATCTCTCTTTCTCTCCTCCCTTTCGGCCCTCGGGTCTAATGGAAATCCACCCCCGTTCCTTCTCATCCTCTTTTAGTGCCTTGCGCGTCATTTGTCCAGCAGCAGATAGGCTCATGAAGGAATCTCTTCTCCATTGAACCTCCAGAAAACCCTGTTGACTTGGCCGCTCTTTTTTCGTTTCATGGATTATGTTTTTTCAGGGATAAGCAGGGACCTGCCTCGCATTTCTTGTTTTGTCATGATAGCGCGGCCTGCATTGTAAGGGGCGGAAACATCCTTGCTGGTGCTCAGGAGGAGCATTTTACCGCGGAAAAACATGGCCTCGAACCTCAGGTAGACTTTTGTACATGGTGGACACTTACCACATATTGCGATCGACTCCTTTTGGCCCTGTTGGAATCGTGTGGGCGTTGCACGAGGGCGAACCGAGAGTCCTTCGGGTATTCCTTTCCAATCATCATTCCCTGCCATCGCGCGATCCGCTCGGACAGGACCCTTGGGGGCTTTCAAGGCGGGACCAAAATGAAGCGTGCCTTGCTGGAGTTCGAAGGGATACCATTTGGCCCTGACGGCCGAGTCATCACTGATCGGATATACTACAGGGAGTGAGCATTTTTGATTCCGTGAGATACGACCCTTCTCCCTGCGATCTACTGCTGTGGCGGTGTATCCTATTTGGACAAACAGGCCCCGTCAAGAAAAGGGTTGGTCATTTTTCTTGCGCAGCAGAGGTGACATCTCATAGAATGCCCTGTATTTCATGATGAGATCACCTCATGGATGGAAGGCATTCTCCAACGAAGGAGGCAATATGATGAACCTCACGGAAATCTATGAAAAAGGGGAGCAAATGCTCAGAGAAAAGGACATCGGTATTGTTCTGGACGGGGTGGAGACAGGATTCATCCTCACCCATGACCGGCAAGTCTTGGACCGCTATACCTTCAGCCAGCATTGCATCGATGCCGTTGAAGCGACGACTCAGACTGAGATCCTTGGGGTGAAGCTTTCCGCGCCCGTCATCATGTCAGCCATGACCATGCCCATTCCGGCCATCAGGGAAAATGGGCTTATGGAGGTAGCCTCTGGCCTCAAAGAAGCCGGAAGCCTTATGTGGACCGGGACCCCCGTACCCCAGAGCCTTAAAGACCTGGTCGCCACTGGCGTGCCTCTGGCTGCCAACGTCAAAGCCTTCAAGGATCGCTCCAGGGTCTTTACAGCCATCGATGACATTTTGGCTGCCGGGGTAGCATGGTTAGGCATCGAGATTGATTCAGGCCAGGGCACCAAGATCAGAGACCGAATGATGGCGACCGACTGTTCCCCTTTGTCTATGAAGGAGCTGCAGGAGATCAGAAAACGGGTCTCCCTGCCCCTGATCTTTAAAGGCGTGTTGAGTGCGGGGGATGCTAAGAAATCCGTCGATGCAGGTGCAGACGGCATCATTGTTTCAAACCACGGCGCCCACACCCTGGATTATCTGCCGCACCCCCTGCAGGTGATGGAAGAAATCGTCTCGCAGGTC
>JAHECH010000721.1 GCA_024641835.1 Deltaproteobacteria bacterium | reverse complement strand
GTCCGCCTTTTCCATGACTGGCTTCAAGGGCGGAGGGGCACTTGGCTCAGCCAGCGAGCCAAGAGGCTTGACCGACGTACAGGCGAAAGCCACTGTCCATGCGATGATGAGGATACTTAAAAAAGCTATCCTCAGCCTGTTACTGTGTTTGGTTGTTCCGTTCCCCTTGGGCATCATCATTCCCTGCCTCGCGGTCCCTTCCCTCATTTAATGAAGCTGGCGAAGTTCTCTTCGAAATTCGGGATTTCTTCCGTGAGCCATTTCTTGATGTTTTTGATGATTCTCTCCTGGATCTGCCGTACCCTTTCCCTGGAGATTTTGTACTTGTCTCCCAGTTCCTGAAGGGTGAGAGGGTTTTCAGCCATGATGCGGTTGTCGAAAATATCCAGTTCTTTCCCTGAGAGCTTCGCTCTGTACTCTCCCAGCTTTTGAAGGAGAATTTCTCTATTCTGTTTTGCGAAGAGCTGTTCATCCACGCCTATATTCTGGTCTGGGAGAAAAGAGCCGTACACCTCTTTTCCATTATCTCCCACAGGAGCATTGAGCGAGACCTCACTGCCGCCCAACCGCTGACTCATCTCTTCGATTTCTTTCTCTTTGACGTCAAGACGCTCCGCCAGGAGCCTCGGCTCCGGGTCATAGCCTTGCGCAATCAGTTTGTCTCTTTCTTTAGCCAGATTGAAGAACAATTTGCGCTGGGTCTGGGTCGTCCCGATCTTGACGAGTTTCCAGTTTTCCATGATGAACTTGAGCATGTACGCCTTGATCCAGAAGGAGGCATAGTACGAGAACTTGATCCCCCGGTATGGGTCGAATTTACGCACCGCTTGTAACAGACCCACATTCCCTTCCTGGATGAGGTCAAGAAGACTCCGGGTCCAATACCTGTGGAAGTCCATCGCGATTTTGACCACGAGTCTCAGGTTCGACGTCACGAGGATGTATACCGCCTGGGGATCCTTCTTCTCTCTCACCCGGATGGCTAATTCCATTTCTTCTTCCCGGGTGAGTAACCCGAAGTTCTTGATCTCTAGCAGGTACATCTGGAGAGGATCATAGGGGACAAGGGCCCTCTCGCCTGCCCGAATTGCTGGTCTGAGCTCAACCTCTGGCAATGGTTTCAGTGGCTTCAATGGCTTCAGAAGTTCTTTCTCTTCTTGCAAAGGCTTTGGTTTCGCTTGTGCTTTTCTTCCTTTTCTCATGGCCTTTTTTGCCTTAAACGATCCCCACTCCTCACCAGTCCCTGGGTCAGTCAATTCCTGGCGACGATTCGAAGGTACCGTTTCTTTCCCGCTCTCAGTAAGATCGAGCCGTTATGCAAGTCTTTCAAGCCAATGACCCTGTCAAACGCTTCAACCCTCTCGTTGTTCACATAAGCGCCCCCCTGCAAAATAAGGCGCCGCGCATCGCTTCTGGTCTTGCAGAGATGAACCCTTTCAAAGAGATAATATACAGGGATTCCCCTCCCCAGTTCTTCGGCGCTCACCTGATGGGATGGGACGGATTCGGAAAGCTCTGATTCATCTGCTCCGAAGAGCCGTCTGGCCGCATCCCTCGCATTGTCAGCCTCTTCCTTGCCGTGAGAGAGCCTTGTCGCCTCATGGGCAAGCACCTCTTTCGCGACCCTGATCTCAGCCTCTTTTAAGGCTCCCAGCCTTCTTACTTCGTCCATGGGAAGGAATGTGAAAAGAGCCAGAAAACGCTCGACATCCCTGTCGTCCTGGTTAATCCAGTACTGGTAATAGTCGTAAGGCGACGTAAGATCCCTATCGAGCCACACAGCCCCTTTCTGGGTTTTCCCCATTTTGATCCCGGAAGAAGTGGTGATGAGAGGAAAAGTGATGGCGTGAACGGTCTGCGCCTCCAGGCGCCTGACCAGGTCCGCCCCTGCCAGGATATTTCCCCACTGGTCGTTTCCCCCCATCTGAAGGAGGCAGTCATAATGTTTGAACAGATACCAGTAATCATAGGCCTGGAGGAGCATGTAATTGAATTCGATAAAGCTCAATCCTGTCTCAAGTCGAACTCTATAGCTTTCTGCAGCCAGCATCCTGTTCACGCTGAAGTGCCGGCCAATGTCGCGGAGGAAATCGATATAGTTGAGGGGCGCCAGCCAGTCCGCATTGTTGACCATAATGGCTCGATCATTGGTGAAATCGATGAAACGGGCGAGCTGACTTTTGATACCCACGGCATTCTGATTGATCTCCTCCCTGCTCATAAGCTTGCGCATTTCAGTCTTTCCACTCGGGTCACCCACGAGAGTTGTTCCGCCCCCGACAACGGCGATGGGCCTGTGCCCCGCTCTCTGCATGTGGGCGAGGGACATGATGGGAACGAGGCTGCCCAGATGAAGGCTGCTCGCAGTGGGATCAAAACCGATGTAGCAGGTGATGGGGTTTTCAAGAAGCGCGATCGCCTGTTCCCGATCGCTTACTTGCTCTACAAAGCCCCTCTCTTCGAGAATGTGAAAAACGTTCGACAAGTCAGTCCACGCCTCTTGTTGGTGTGTAACTTTTGGGAAGCCTCAACCGGATCACCTGTCCCAAGTTTCCGAGTTTCCCGAGTTTCTGCCCATTCAGCTCAAGCTCAATTCCTGATGCATTCCCCACCAGGAGAGCAAAACCCTCTTTCGCCTTCCATTGGGTCCTAAGCCCCGGGTTGAAAAGATATTCTTTCGGCTCCCCATTGTCTATGCTGATTCTGATCCAGGTTGTCTCCACCACAACCGCCTTGAGCACATAGGCATCCTTTCCTTGTTCGGGGGCAGGAACAGCGATGTTTTGCACCTCTGAGACCTCTGCCTTTGGCTTTTCCTGATCATTTTTGGGTCCAGCCTCTGTGCCAAGAACCTCCCCTTTGTTTTGATCCGTGCTGGGGAGTGGCGCCGTCGGTAGGGCATTCCCTTG
>JAHECH010000082.1 GCA_024641835.1 Deltaproteobacteria bacterium | reverse complement strand
GAACGCCTAGAGGGAGCACGCGAATGATGCTGGTTCCGAGATGCGTGCCAGTGCCCCCTCCAGCTGAAATAGCGCCGCATATCTTTCCTTGATCGTAAAGCTCTCTGATCAAGGCTCTGGCCCTCACTAGGGTAGCCTGAATTGCCTGATCGCGACTCATTCCCTTTCGGGTCCTGAGTTGTTCAAACAGATCTATATCCGGAGGGAAGGTGGGGGCGCTCTTCGTGCCCACATTGATCGTCATAGCGCGCAACCCGCGTCGTTCTATGGAATGCTTCAAGAAGAGGTGCTCTTCACCTTTGGAATCAAAGGTCCCCACAATGGCGATGGCAGGATTCTTTTTCATCGAGTCCTTTTATCCTTCCGGTTCTTCATCAGAAACCTCCTGATTCAGGACACTCGCTTTTGAAGCTACATGGGGAACACGAGCCTGTCAAGAGGTACTCGGATTATTTGAAAAATGCGCCATGGCGTGAATTCATGTACTCTTACCAGAATGACGGCCGGCATGACCATGAGGCGATGCGCAGCAGCAAAGAGAATGGACATGCTAAGGAGAGCGCAGGGAGGACTTATCGGCAGGGCTCAGATCGCATTTGCGGTAGAAAGGAGATGATCGACATCATTTCCATTTACCAAGACAAGGGGATTCTTCTTTCTTTATCGGGCGATACATATATGGCTCCTTCAAGGCTGCTCGCCCTGTAGCCGCCCCACAAAGGTCCATGGGCTATCTCTAACAGGAAACCCCTCAAGGTTGCGATGCCAAACCGTTTCTTTGCTGAATTGGGTCCCCTTTCCCTTTTCAATCATTACGAGTCTTTAGGTAAAGCTTCATGAACCGACTTGTACGGGCCCGTATGCACCGTGCTGTAGGGAGGCGAAGGCCGCCAGACCTTCACCTAATCTGATTGACACTCAACAAAAAATCCCCTATATCACTTATATCACTATTCGTTAACACAGACACGTTATCAGCTTATTCTAGGTTTGCCTCAGTAGCTCAGCTTCTTGCACTACGACGCTTAAGAGGCCTTTCTGAGGACGATCCTAGGGTCTTCTATTTGGAAGGGATCTTGCCTGTGCTCCATTACTAAGTGGAGTTCCTGTGAGGAGACAATTTGGATGCCCGGTTTAGACAGACATGAAATGCTGAAAATCTGTTACCTCTACTATACCGAGAACAAGAAACAAGAAGAGATTTCTCAAGTAATGGGTATTAGCCGTATTAAAGTAAGTCGTGCGTTGAAAGAAGCTAGGAATAAAGGCATTGTCTCCATCACAATAAACGATCCTCTGGTCAATTTGGCTGAGCTGGAAGTCGCCTTGGCAAATAAGTTCAGGCTCAAAGAGGCAGTTGTCATAAGGCTTAAAGAGATTCCTGGGAAATCTGCCTATGAGCAGATCGGGGAAGCTGGGGCACGGTACCTGAATCGTGTCATTAGCCATTACAGCGTAATAAGTATTGCTTGGGGGATGACTCTGCGGCATGTCATAGAGAGGATGAATGAAATTGGAGGCAAGAATCATACAATCGTTCAACTCAGTGGTGGCGCAGGCACAGGGGAAGAATCGGACGTGAACCTGCTTACTACGATGCTAAGCCAAAAAATCAAAAGCAAACTATATTTTGTTCAATCCCCGATGGTTGTGAGAAATCGAGAGACGAAAGATGTGTTTCTGAAGGAGCATCGAGTTCGCGAGTCACTATCTGTCGCTGCAAAGTCCGATTTGGCTCTTTTGGGGATTGGGCCAATTAGCAAGGAGGGGCGGCTATGGAAAGCGGGCCTGATGAGCCAAGACGATTATTCTGCTCTAAGAAAAGCAGGAGCAGTTGGCGCCATTTGCGGCCGCTGCTTTGATAAGGATGGAAATCCCTGCCAAAGCAAATGGGAAGATCGTGTTGTAGGTTTGACGCTCGAGCAAATCAAGAATATCCCACATAAAGTCGGCATTGCTTTCGGACAAGAGAAGTCAGATTGCATTCTCGCCGCTTTAAGGGGACGATATGTTGATGTCCTTGTTACGGATGAAGAGACAACTAGAAGCGTGCTATCCCAGGGATTAAGAAAGTGATGCACCCTCAAGGGCCTGCCAGAAACCCTCCTGTTTTTCAGTGACCTTTTTTTGAGCCACGCATAAAGAATGACGTTTCGATGCATTATCAAAGCGCTGCAAAATTCGCCCTCCTAAGTTTCCAAACTGGACTTTACGAGGACACAACTCAAAATTATGAATAAGGCGAACTCTTGATTTCAGTTCCGGATCTTGCCAAGGGCCAGTGGTTGCGCAAGTTTTTTCTTGACAAAGGAACTCGTCTTGGCTAAAGAATGACCATATGATTATCGACTGATCATTTGAGCACTAGCCCTCGCAAAGAAAGGGGGTGAGGTCATGGGCGGGGACGACCGGAGATCTTGTCCAGTCTGGATCTTGGAGAGATTATCGGTGTCCGACGGCTTTTACGGTATCACGTGAACCCAAATTCTTGAAAGAGAGGGAGGTCACCATGGTAATGAAAAGAGTGATTAGGGCGTCAATTCTGACTTTTGCAATTGGCTTCTGTTCTTTTGGGTTTTACCCACAAGAGGCAGCCGCTGCTGGCAAATTGGTTCTCAAATATGCCCACGTGGGGACCACTGGCGAAATACAGACTCGCTGGGTGGCGGAATTTGCTGACCTGGTCAATAAGCGGACGGAGGGAAGAATTGAGATCCAGGTGTTTCCTAACGGACAGCTTGGCAATATTGACGAAATGATGAACGGGGTCAAGTCTGGCAGCATTTCCATGGCTCACCACGCTTTTACTTCCCTGGGGAGATTTGTCCCTGATTTCTCAGTGTTATCTGCTCCCTACATCTTCAGGGATCCGGAGCACGCCCTTCATGCTGGCAACCCCGCCACGTCTCCGGTCCTGAGAGAACTTAACGAGCAACTCATAAAAAAGGCGAATATGATGGTCATCGGAAGCTTTTACATGGGAGCCCGCCAGCTTTCCGCAAAATTCCCTGTTTACTCGCCCGATGACCTGAAGGGAAAGAAGATCAGGGGCGTCCCGTTCAAGCTTTGGAATTCTATGATTAAGGGCATGGGTGCCATAGCGACCCCTGTTGAAGTTAGCGAACTGGCAACCGCCCTGATGACGGGATTGGTGGATGGACAGGAAAATCCTCTTGATACCATCTATGCCAGGAAGTGGTACGAATCCCAGTCCCACATCATGATGACCAACCACATGCTGCTGACCCTGTGCGTCTTTATCAACGAAGGGGTCTGGCGGGGCATACCGCAACAGGACCAAAAGATCATCGATGAGGTTATGGCTGAAATGGCAGACAAGTCCGTGGAGTGGAACAAGGAAGCGGACAAGATCATGATGGAAAAACTGAAGGAGAAGGGAGTTACCTTTATTACGGAGAAAGACGGACTCAAGGTAGACGCCTTCAAAGCGGGTGTGATGACGGAATTGAAAAAGGATTTTCCGGAGTGGACCGGGTATATCGAGAGGATCAAGGAAATTAAGTAACTTCTCGTCTGCAAGTGCGCGTCATGAAAGCAAAGGTCTGTCTCACGAGATCCCTTGCGGTCGGGGAGTATGCGTGGTGAAGATATTACAAATTCTCCGGAATATCGACAAATATCTGGGTGGCTTCTTTTTTTCCGCACTCATCCTGCTTGTTATCGCTGAGGTGATTTCCCGTGCGGTTTTCGCTGCACCGATTTATGGCTCTGACGAAATCAGCTCATATCTTCTGGTCTGGACCGTTCTTATTTCCGCCTCCTACGCGGCGAGGAGCGGCGGGCACCTGAGCCTGGAGTGGATTCAGGCCCTGCTCCCGCAAAAGATTAGATACCTTCTCCAGCTCTTTATCCATGTCTGCGCTGTGGCTGTCTTTGGCATCACCACCGCTTCCTCCTTCTTGACCACCTGGAACAACGCCGACACGACCATCTCTTCGTTGGAGCTGCCTTTCTTGAGCGTTTTTGTTCCCGTTGTAGCGGGTTTTTTTATGCTCGCTCTCGAGTATTCGGTTCAGCTGATCGTTTTGTTAAAGGACTTCAGAAATGTTTTCATAAGAGGCAGTTGAGTGCGGACACCTTCTGGAATTATCCGGCGAAGATTCAAAAAAGAATGGGATGCTGTTCCGCTGTTTTAGGTCTTTGAACCTTGACTCTGTTGGGAGAGTCATATGGGTCTTCTCATCATAGCCGCTTTTCTCTTTCTGTTTCTGCTGGGCTTTCCTGTTATGCTGGCTATCGCCTTGCCAGCCATAACATACTTATTAGTCAACCACATTCCCATCGAAATGATCGCTAACCGCATGTCTTACGCTCTCTACTCTTTTCCTCTCATAGCGGTCCCCCTTTTCCTATTCGGCGGCAATCTGATGAATTCTAGTGGAGTGACCCGCCGAATCTTTCATTTTGCCGACGTTTTCGTGGGACGAGTTCACGGAGGGCTCGCGCAAGTAAGTTGCTTTGGGAGCCTCATCTTTGCAGGGATTTCAGGGTCCGCGTTGGCAGAAGTTGGTGGGCTTGGACTTGTTGAGATAAAAGCAATGGAGGAGAAGGGGTTCAGCAAGCCTTTCGCTGCCGCTGTTACAGTGGCAGCGGCGACGGTGGGGCCTATATTCCCTCCAAGCATTCCCCTGGTTATCTACGGGGCCGTGGCCGGGGAGTCGGTGGCGAAGCTCTTGCTCGCAGGCATCATTCCAGGCATCCTCTGCACCTTCATGCTCATGATCATGACGGGAATACTTGCCAAAGCCAGGAACTATCCCCGCGCTGAACGCTGGCCAACCCTTTCTGAGATTTTCAAGACCTTGCTGCCTGCCCTACCTGCCCTGCTAGCCCCGGTTCTTCTGATTCTGGGAATGGTTACGGGGATATTCACCCCGACGGAGGCCGCAGGTATAACCGTTCTATATATCATCTCTATCAGCGTCCTCATATACCGAGATCTCACCGTGAAAGGGGTCCTCGTTTCGGTTTTTGAGACCATAAAGGTATCAGCCGCAATCTTGATGATCGTATCAGCAGCTTCGCTTTTTGGATGGATATTGACCGTCGAGCAAGTACCGCAGATCTTTAACAAGGGAATCCTTCAAATTACCAAGAATCCCTACCTGTTGCTTCTCTTGATCAACGGCCTGTTTCTTATTGTCGGCATGTTCATGGAACTGACGTCCGCAATCCTCCTCATTGTCCCCATAGTCGCCCCTGCAGTTATCGCCGCGGGAGTCAATCCAGTTCACCTTGGGCTAGTGGTGGTCTTTAACCTGATGATCGGCGCAATTACCCCGCCTTTCGCTATATCCCTTTTTCTGGTGAGTAATATCGCTGGAGTCTCCATCCCGAAGGTATTGAGAGAGTTGCTCCCATATTATATCCCGCTTATTATCACCTTGTTTCTTTTGACCTATGTTCCACAATTGAGCCTCTGGATTCCAGGCTTTCTGAAATAACGTTATGAACTTAAAAATTCTTGGAAAGGAGACTGAAGGTGAGAATAGATAGAGACAAATGCACAGGCTGCGGTCAATGTCCACCGTATTGCCCTGTGGGTGCTATCAC
The DNA here is from genome assembly GCA_024641835.1 of Deltaproteobacteria bacterium. Taxonomy (GTDB): domain Bacteria; phylum Desulfobacterota; class DSM-4660; order Desulfatiglandales; family HGW-15; genus JAHECH01. The sequence continues at coordinate 5,268 of JAHECH010000082.1, read as the reverse complement.
CCTACTAACCAAGACAGAAAAGGGTCGTAAAACAAAACTCGCAGAGATTGATTTTGACGAGTGCGTAGAGTGCTCCAATTGCCTCCGATGCGCTGATTGTCCCACCGACGCGATCTATCAGCAGGAGCTTGCTTGGCCTCGCACCATCCGGTATGTTTTGAGCGACGTTCTGTCCACAGGTGCGACGACCGGGATACCCGGCAGGGGGACCGAAGAGGGAAAGACGAATGATGTGACCGGTCGATTCAGGAGAGGCTATGTGGGCGTCGCATTGGAATTCGGTCGTCCTGTTCTTGGAGCTCGGATACGGGATGTAGAAAAGGTAGCGAAGGCCATGGCAACTCTGGGGGTTCAGTTTGAGAAATTGAATCCTACCACAGCGCTCATGGAAGATCCAAAGACCGGAAAGTTTAAAGAGGATGTTCTAAACGAAAAGGTCATGTCCCTTATTCTGGAATCAACTATAGAAATAGGAAAGCTCGGAGAGGTACTGGATTGCCTAAAGAGAGCCTCTCAGGAAATCGACACGGTTTTTAGCTTGGACCTCATCACTCGGACGAATCCGGACTGGTCCACACCAACCGAATCTGTTGTTCGCAAGGCGGGATTGTGGCTCGCGCCGAATGGAAAAACATGTGTCGGATTAGGTAGACCACTAGCCAAGGAGGATTGATAATGACTCACACTTTGCACAGAGTAGGCTCCCCGGAGGGTCTTCAAGATGATTTCGTCGTGATGCTAATGTCTTCAAAAAAGATCAATCGAGAAGGCTCTGGACCGAAATTTCAGCGTTTTCTTAAAATGGCCCTGGACCACGGGGCTGTCAAGATAGGAGATGCTGGTCTGGGCAACGAGTACCACCAGGGTGGTGTGGATAAGGTCATAGAAAATGTCTGTGAGCGATCTGTGGTTGTCCATGCGGTGTTCACGGATTCGGGAACGGTTAAGAAATTCTTGAAGGCCGTGAAGGCGGCTGAGTTTGATCTCTCCGTGATCGTATCGGGCCTCTTCGACAAGGTCAAGGAAATCTGTCATGAAGTGGGGATTGAGATGCACACGGTGGACCAGTCTCTGGGCCGCTGGGGACGGACGGACAAACTGCCGCCGCAAGACATCCTGGAGATCAATACGATGTGCGGCCACGGTATGGTGGCGGTAAATCTCATCCAAGATGTCATCAACGACGTGAAGGAATGTGCCTGTACACCAGAGGAGGGCGCGGAAAGGCTATTCCGGCCTTGCCAGTGCGGCATATTCAACCCACATCGGGCGGCCAGACTTTTGAGGGAGATGTGCGAAAAGGACGACGGGTCAAAGAAGTGATTTCCCCTTCAAATAGAAAGTCTTCTTGTCATCACTGATGGATGGAGGACTGAAGATCTCAGAGCAGAGGCCTTAAAGAGGGGGGCTTCAGCTTTCTGAAAGGGCAACAAACCCAGGAGGATGGAATGGGAAAAGCTCTTATTCGGGCTGGAATGCTCATCGACGGCTCCGGAAAGACAGCAGTCGAAAACGGGGCGGTGTTGATCGAAGCGGATCGCATTCTGGCTGTCGGAAGGTCGGGCGAGATAGGCCCGGTATCAGGTGCGAAAGAAGTCAACTATGCTGACGGGACGATACTCCCGGGGCTCATCGACTGTCACAATCATCTCTCCATGAACCTAACCCAAGAAGACTGGCTGTCTAGAGTGAACGACAGCGATGCGGAAAAGACCATCGCAGCGGTCATCAATATGGCTGCGGATCTCGAGTCCGGTGTAACTACCGCACGCTGTCTCGGGGAAAAGAATTTTCTAGACATAGCATGTAAGAAGGCCACGCAGTCAGGTTTACTGTCCGGTCCCAGACTTCTGGTCGCGGGGAAGTCAATTCGCTCCACCCATGGCCACGGGATTCTTGCATATGTTTTTGATGGCCCCGATCAGGTGAGGCGCGGTGTGCGAGAAAACGTCAAGGCCGGGGCCGACGTGATCAAGATCCTAACTACCGCAACCGTCCGGGGTTCCGACGAGATTCACAGCGACTACACAAGAGAGGAAATCTTTGCTGCTGTGGAGGAGGCGCACCGGGCCGGACTTCGAGTAGCGGCTCATTGTATCGGGGGCGTAGCACTCCAATGGTGTGTGGAAGTAGGGGTGGATTCAATAGAGCATGGCTACTTCATGAGCGAAGATGAGATAGAGCTGTTAGCCAAATCGGAAAGCTGGCTTGTTTTGACACCGAGTGCCTTTCTGATGGAAGAAAGACTGAAGGTCACACCTTCAGCCGAGACTTTTAGAAAAAAGCGAGACCAGGCCGCTCAATGCATGGCTGCTGCTATAAAAGGAGGTGTCAGGTTTGCTGTGGGCAGCGATGCCATTCACGGTTGCCTGGCAAAGGAGATGGAATTCCTCGTAAGCTTAGGGGCATCGGAAATGCAGGCGATCGTAGCTGCCACGTACAATGGCGCCGCTCTTTGTGGGCTGGACAAGTCAGTGGGCACTCTCGAAAGCGGAAAGATTGCGGATATGATCGTTGTGCAGGGGAATCCCCTGGATGACATTCGCGCGTTGCAAAGAGTTATCGCCGTTGTATGCCGGGGAAGATTTACCGAGATTAGAAGTACCAGGGACAAGATGATTCCCTGAAGGTGATTTAATATGGAGTAATAAGAGTTAATTTGTCTCTTTGTTGACACTTGCTGGGAATGTTTTTCAGCTATTGGAAAAGGAGATGAATTTTGCATAGGCAACTGGATCAGAGAGAGTTAGAAGCGATTCGTGGTCTTTCGACCTGCGCTATAAGCAATGCGATCGAGCTCTTTAATATTCTTCCGCGAAATGAAGGGTTTATGCTGCCTGGCATAGAGTGCCGATTTCCTGAGCTAGGCACTATGATTGGCTACGCAGTCACTGCCGTAATTAGCACTGATCAGCCTGGAAACAAGGGAGTCGAGATAATTGATTTCTGGAATGAAATACTGAAGATTCCCGAACCGCGGGTGGTTGCGATTCACGATAGTGACATCCAAGTCGTAGGCTCTTTCTGGGGAGATGTAAGATCGAACATCCACAGAAGACTGGGGTGCGTCGGTGCCGTCACCGACGGGGCCGTGCGGGACCTAGACGAGGTGAGAAGGATAGGATTTCATTTCTTTTCCCGCTACGTAGCTGTTTCGCACGCCTACAATCATTTGGTAGATATAGGGATACCCATAGAAGTAGGAGGTTTGACTGTCAAACCAGGTGATCTGATAGTCGGGGATAAACATGGCGTTATTTCCGTCCCTCTGGACCTGGCGAGGGACCTCCCCAAGGCAGCCAGACTTATTGAGGAAAGGGAGCGCACCATCATCGATTATTGCAGATCCCCAGACTTCACTCTAGAAGGCCTGATAGAACGCTACAGGGCACCACGTCCAAGGTGGCCCGCCTCAAGATGAGGGAGTGAATTCCGTTTGCTTGATGTCCATGACTGATGTTCGAAAATCTTCATGCTGGACGCTATCCAGAGCGAGATATTCTTGTTAGGCTGAAAGGTAGTCATTATCAAGGGATGCGTTCGCTAAAAGGAGAACAGGGCAAGTGAAGCAAAAGATTGGGTTTATCGGCCTCGGACGAGTTGGAATTCCTGCGGCCAGAACTTTGCTTCGGGCAGGGTATGAGATTGTAGGTTATGCCCGGAGACCCGAAGTGATCGAAACTCTGAAATCGATGGGCGGTGAGGCAGCCATGGACTGTAGAGAGGTTGCCCTAAAGGCTTCTACAGTCATCATCATGGTGCTGAACGACCAGCAAGTCATAGATGTGGTTGTAGGGGACGGAGGGGTTCTATCAGGAGCAGAAAAAAACTCATTGGTCATCTGCATGAGTACCATCAACAGAGAAAACCTGGAATTGGTGGCGGAAAAGTGTAAAGAGAAAGGTGTGGGTTTCGTTGATTGTCCATTCACCGGAGGGCCTGCAAAGGCAGAGAGTGGCAGGCTCACCTTGATTGCTGCTGCTCCACCGGACATTCTCGAACGCAGCCGAGCCGTGTTGAGTGTCCTAGGAGATATCATTCACGTGGGGGAGACTCCCGGCATGGGTCAGGCCGTTAAACATTGCAATCAACTCATGGTGGGGACGACCATGGCAGCATTCATGGAGACCTTGACCATGGCCAGGAAGGGAGGCCTTGATCCGAGACTAGTTTGTGAGGTGATAGGGAAAGGCATTGTGGGGAGTGACCTTTTCGAACTCCTTTCTTCTTCCATTCTGGACCATGCTCCTTTCGCAGGGAGCCTTGGCCAGATGTGCAAGGACATGGACATAGTGGTCAACACCGGCAAGCGCCTAAGGCTGCCGCTTCTTGTTGCTACCGCAGCATATCATTATTTTCTTAGCGGCCAAGCTCTAGGGTTAGGTGAGCTGGACGGCTCAGAGCTCATCCGAGTTATTGAAAGGATTTCGGATCCTAACGCAGGCGTTTAACCAAGCTGGATTTTGTTGTCTATATGAACAGGTCCTGCTCGTCAATTGACGGAGGTGAGGATGCATGACCATCCTCGGTGTAGACGTGGGCACCAGCAGTATGAAAATGGCGGCCTATCGGGTTGAGGAATCTAGGCTGGTTGCAGAGGCTCAGCATTCTGGGGACTACCAGATTAACGTGTATAATTCGGGGCTGTTTGCAGACATCGAGCAAGCCAAATGGCAGGAAGCTTTCATCTCGGGCTGCAAAGCTCTGGGCGACGTAATTCAGGAGGTGGACATCATCTCTCTTTCGGGGACGACCCCAGGCCTCACTGCCATGGACAAGGAAGGCAATCCGCTCTTTCCTGCGATCTTGATGTTAGACCAGCGTTCAAGAAAACAAGCAGAACATATTATCCGCGTTGTTGGGATGAAAGTTCTGCTGGAAGTCACGGGCAACATGCCAGTAGCGGGAGGATGTTCGCTCTCAAGTATTCTATGGATTAAGGAAAACCATCCCGAGATTTTCAAAAAAACATACGCCCTCGGTCATTCCAATACTTTCATGGCAAAATGGCTTACGGGCAAGTTCGCCATGGACCCCTCTTCCGCCTCTCTCACGGCCCTTTACAACACGGTCTCAAATGACCTAAAATGGAATAAAGATATCGCTGATACTTTTGGAATATCTCTCAATCAACTGCCCGAGCTCATGCTCGCCTATCAAAGCCCGGGCCGTGTGAGGAGACACCTAGCCTCGGATCTAGGCCTAAAAAAGGAACCTACCGTACTTATTGGGGGGAATGATGCTGTTCTGGCTGCTTTCTCCGTGGGT
>JAHECH010000720.1 GCA_024641835.1 Deltaproteobacteria bacterium | reverse complement strand
GTCGACAAACCCATGGGCAAGATCGTGTGGAAGCTGGGGCCAACCTATGACGAAGCCCCGGAACTGCGGCAAATGGAATGGATCATCGGCCAGCATCACAGCCACATGATCCCCAGGGGCCTTCCCGGCGAAGGCAACATCCTGATCTTTGACAATGGCGGCTGGGCAGGCTACGGCGCGCCGAACCCCGGCTCCCCCACGGGCTTTCGGAATGCGCTCCGGGACTATTCCAGGGTCTTGGAGATAGACCCCGTCTCCCTCAAAGTCGTCTGGCAATACACGCCGGTGGAGGCGGGGCTCGCCTTTCCAGTGGACGCCAACCGCTTTTACAGTCCTTTCATCAGTTCTGCACAGCGCCTGCCGAACGGCAACACCCTGATCACCGAAGGCTCAGGCGGTCGCATCATCGAGGTCACCCAGGGGCACGACATCGTCTGGGAGTACATCAGCCCTTACTGGGGAAAGAAGATGAAGATCAATCTGATTTACAGGTCCTACCGGGTTCCTTATGAATGGGTGCCTCAGGCAGCCAAGCCTGAAGAACGACCGATAGAACGGATCGATGTGACGAAGTTCAGAGTGCCGGGAGCTTTGCCGAGCGGTCCGAGAAGAGTGGTCAGCGTGGAAGGGTTGCTGCCCTATCGGCCGGATGCGGCCTTGTGTGTCCTCATCGAGCAGGAAGAAGACGGTTCGTAGGTAGTCCGGTTGCGGCGCAGGCAGGGATTCCCCCGTCCCCTTTCTCCCACATTCCGTGCCTCAAAATACAGGAAAACCCCCATTGCTATCAAAGTTTGATTTACATACGATTTCCCATTAAAAGCGTCACAACCCTGATCCGCAACAAATAAACGCATTCCAACTTCCGTGAGGCAGACATGTCAACACAAAATCAATCGGTCTTAGTAGATCGGCTTAAACGGCTTCTTTGGGTGGCAGGAATCGTGTGGAGTCTTACTGTTTGCGGTCTATTTTTGAAGGATAGAGCTGAGACAAAACACGCCATACTCGAAATGGCAAGAAGAGAGGCGATGAGCAACTTCAATATGGATCAGGCCGCCCGGTTGTGGGCGGCTTCGTATGGGGGCGTTTATGTTCCAGTAACGGAAAAGACACCGCCGAACCCCTTTGTCGGGGATGTCCCTGAGCAAGACATTATCACACCGACTGGAAGGCATCTCACTTTGATGAATCCGGCCTATATTCTGCGCCAGATGATGGCCCAATACTCCGACATAAGCGGAGTCCGTGAACACCTGACGAGCCTCAAGTTTTTGAGGAGCGAAACAGCCCCCGACGATTGGGAAAAGAGAACGTTACTCGCTTTTGAGCGAGGAGAACACGAGGTAACCGAAATCGCTGAAATAAAGGGAAAGCGATATTTTCGGTTCATGAGACCTCTGATTGCGGAAGCAAGCTGGATAAAGTCTCACGGCAATCAGGGGTATAAGGTCGGTGACATCCGAGGAGGAGTGAGCGTCTCCATACCTTTCGCTCCTTACAGGGAGTATCAAAAGCAAGACCTTTTTGCCGCCGGCCTCTCCCTCGGCATCCTCTGGGTGCTGGGCTTCGTGGGAATGGGTGTGGTTGGGCGGAGCTTGAAGCGCAGCATAGAAGAGCGGCAAAAGCTGGAGGAGAAGCATGCGAGTGTAGTGGAAAACTCGCTTACGGGCATCTACATAGTGCAGGATGGAAAGGTCGTTTTTTGCAATAATCGGTTTGCAGAAATTCACGGTTATTCCAAAGAAGAGATCACCAGGATGGATTCGTTAGAACTTGTACATCCGGAAGATAGAGCCTTGATAAAAGAGATGAGGGAAAAGAGATTGCAGGGGAGAAGTGTACCCATGGAGTACGAAGTCAGGGGAGCCAGAAAGAACGGTGAAGTGATGTGGGTTCAACGCCGCAATACGGTCATCGAGTATGATGGAAGACCGGCCATCTTAGGGAATGTTCTTGACGTGACTGGCCTCAAGAAAGCCGAGGCCGCCTTGATTGAGCATTCAAAGGCGCTAGAGCAAAAAAACCGGGAGCTCGAGGAATTTGCTTCTATTGCGTCCCACGACCTTCAGGAACCCGTCAGAAAAGTTAAGGCTTTTGGAGATCTACTCATCTCAAAACGCGCATCTCTTTTTGATGATGAAAGCCGTGATTATTTGAAGCGCATGCAGAATGCAGCATCTCGGATGCAAGTGCTCATCGATTCTCTTTTGGCCTATGCCCGTGTCACCAGAAAAGCACAGTCCTTTGCACAAGTCGACCTGAATAAAGTCGTGAAGGAGGCCTTATCCAATCTGGAGCTGCAAGTAAAAGAGACAAAAGGCGTGGTAGAAGTGGATAGTTTACCTGCCATTGTCGCGGATAGATCGCAAATGACCCAGCTTTTTCAAAATCTCATCGGCAATGCCCTTAAGTTCCATCGGGAAGGAGACCCGCCGCGCGTAAAAATCTATTCTCGGATGATTAAGGGTGACAAGGTTCGACCGTCAGGCGCATACGAGATCTCCGTAGAAGACAAAGGCATCGGCTTTGATAAAAAATACCTTAGCCGGATTTTTGCTCCCTTTGAACGGCTGCATGGTCGAGGCGAGTACGAAGGAGTGGGCATGGGTCTTGCCATCTGCCGGAAGATCGTGGAACGCCACGGAGGAAACATCACAGCAAAGAGCACTACGGGGGAGGGATCTACTTTCATAGTCATACTCCCCGCAAACTTAGAGTGATGCTGCAGACATTTCGGGCTCTTCATGCTTCCGTCTCCCGAACATATTACTAAGGAGAGCAATATATTGTTTACATTTTTGCGGGGCATGGGGCCTTTCTTAAGGACAGCGGCCTCCCGCCAGCCCTGTTGAATTTCCCGAAGGGAACCCTATTCAACAGGGCCAGTCACTTCAGAAAACCCCCATGCCCCGCGTAGT
>JAHECH010000719.1 GCA_024641835.1 Deltaproteobacteria bacterium | reverse complement strand
CTTCGAAAAAGCGAGTGAAACCGTGCACCCATTTTTCCGTGAATCCTTTATCCCACAAGCCTTCCTGGAGGATGACATGGAGCATGTTCAAAAGAAGGATTTCATCGCGACCAGGCTTGATGGCAACATGAAAATCCGCTTTTGCAGCCGTCTCGGTCTTCCGAGGATCCACAACGGCAATACGCCCTCCTCTTTTCTTCAGCCTGGAGAGTTCGCCGGGCAGGGTCGGTTCATGGGAAACCAGAGGGTTTCCTCCCCACACAAGCAGGAACCGGGTATTCAAAATGTCCGGCTTGGTCACCCCGCCATAGGTGATTTCCTCTCCCAGGGTCCTTGCGGCATTACAGATAGACCCGACTCCTGTGAAGTTGGGGGTACCAAACACATTAGCGAAACGCTTCATGAAGTATTTGATTTCCTGATGGCCTGTTCCCTCTCCGTGATAGATCGCAAGGCTCTGGGGCCCGTAGCGGTCCCTCAGACCCTGTAGCTTCTTTGCAGCGAAATCGAGGGCTTCTTCCCAAGGGGCGGCCTCAAATTCGCCGTGTTTCCTTATCAGAGGCGAAGTGAGTCTTTGCGAAGAATAGAAGAAATCGAGGGATGCTTTTCCTTTGGCGCATAGCCAACCCTTGTTGTAGGGATGGCTCTTGGATCCTTGGACCCTGACTGGCCGGCCGTTTTGGACCGTGACCACCATCCCGCATCCTTGTTCGCACATGCGGCAGATGGTGGGTATGTTCTGAGCTTTTGTCATAGGAATGAGGGTAACGCTACAGATGGACGTTTTTCATCAGACTCCCAGTGTGGCGTTCCCAGAAGTTCCTTTACAAACAACACTGCGACCCCCCTACTGCAGAAGCGCAAACTTAACCAGCCGATGATACCTTTTCTTCCGTTCCAAGGCCGCCAGAGGCGGCCAAGTCTCCCGGGCTGGTCTTTTCTACGGCTTATCTACGGGGGAGTTCTGCCCCCTCCCGCTGTTCCCCTCGCCTTCGCTCGGGGCCAGGGGTTTCCCCCATAGATAAACCGTGAAAAGACAGCGCCCTCCCGCCAGTCACATCCAGAAAAGGCATCATCGGCCTTCCATCCTTCCGCCACCAGCTTGAAGCTAGCATTTATGCCCGGCAGGGGGAGGGTCGCGCAGAGGACTATATCAAGGTATTTCTGGGACACGATACTAGCAGATCGTTGAAAAAGATCTATTTTGCAGGCTGATCAAAAACGTCCAGGTGCAAGGCACCCGAAATTCCGAGAAGTGAGGCGTACAAAGAGGTACGCCGCAACGCCGAGGAATGAGGGTAACGCTGCAGATGGACGTTTTTCATCAGCCTGCTAGTGCATGTAACGACCCCCGTCGACCACAAGGGCCTGTCCTGTGAAAAAGTCGCTTTCATCGCTGGCAAGGAAAAGGAGGGCTCCGATCAGATCTTGAGGCTGTTGGAGCCGTCCCAGCGGAGTAAGGCTCACATTGTACTTGGTGATATCGTCTGTGACGGTTCTGCTTGCCTCGGTGTCCGTGAAACCGGGGGCAATGGTATTCACACAGATCCCGTGGGGACCTAGTTCGGCGGCCAGGACTCTGGTGAAACTGATGATCCCTCCTTTGGAGGTCACATAATGGATGAAGCCCTTGGACCCGGTGAAAGCGGTTTCGGAAGAAAGGTTGATGACCTTCCCCTTTTTCTGGGTTTTCATCTGGGGGAACACTGCTTTGGTACACAGAAATGGCCCCTTCAAGTTCACGGCCATCAACTTATCCCATTCTTCTGACGAAATCTCATAAAAGGGCCTGCGCCCGATCCCGAAATACAATGCCGCGTTGTTAACCAGAATATCGATCCGACCAAAGACTTTTGCCGTCTCTTCAGCCATACTGACGGTTGCTTTTTCAGAAGTCACGTCTACCTTCAACGACATGGCTGATCCGCCCTTTTTCTTAATCTCTTGAGCAGTCTCCAAAGATTCTTTTTCAAGAATGTCCACGGAAACGATCTTTGCCCCCTCACCTGCCATGGCCAGGCAGAAAATTTTTCCCAACCCCCGACCCCCTCCTGTCACAATAGCGACCTTGTTTTCGAGTCTTTTCATATCTCCCTCCTAAGATTCAGGGCTTGAATTCTTTTACTCAGCTTGCGGAGAAGTTACAGGCTAAGGCTCTAAAGTGCGGGTACGAGACGAGCCTCAAGGACGGCTCCGGACTCAGACTTTCTTCGTGATTATTTTTCTGGAAACGTCCGCGGCAAATTTGAGATACATTTCTTTTATTGGCTCGGCCTGTTTGAGGGCCATCGTCTCCTTCATCGCTGGCACGCTCTCAAAAAGCATCTCTTTGACAAAGGCGGTCTCGCTCTCCGCCACTTGCCAGACAGTGTAAGATTGACAGCCATTGGCTTCCCAAAAAGGCTTGATCTTATCTTGGGTGAGTTGAAGATATTCTGCCTGCTTTTGTTTCGGGACATTGTACTGGAATATCACTTTTACCATTTCCTTCTCCGGTTCTTTGGTATGCACTGACAAGGTTCATTTGAAAACTCAGTCGGTCCTCTCCCGCTCTGAGAAACAAAGCCAAGGTCGAATCATTTCTCAAACTTCACGACAAACTCTCCCACTTCCACCGCCATTTGTTCGGATACAGGATGGCATTTCGCTTTAAGTAGATAGATCGTCGGCCTTCCTCTTGCTTCCGCTTTCAGCGCCTCGCAATTTCCAGTGCCTTTTGAAATCACGAGGTCGCTTTGTGAAACAACGTCCGCCAGGTCTGCAGGGGCTTCCTCTGGCACAAAGATTCCCTTGACCGACATGATCGCGTCTGCAATCCGATCAAGTCCAAAGAAGACGGCATCCCTGATCGTCGCATCGTCAAAAAAGGGTTCCTCCTTCACGATCAGGGTGACCTTCAACCCTGATTCCTTGAGAAGCG